>JALQSY010000269.1 GCA_023264215.1 Candidatus Nanopelagicales bacterium | reverse complement strand
TGACGAGGGTCGGCCGCTGGACCTTCTCGATCAGCCATGCGGCCGTCGCACTCTTGCCCGTGCCGGTGGCACCGAGCAGGACGATGTCGCGCTCCCCCGCCTCGATCCGCTGCGTCAACTCCTCGATCGCCTGCGGCTGGTCGCCCGACGGGGAGTAGTCCGCCACCACCTCGATCGGCGCCACGGTCCGCACGAGGTCGGTCACGGGGCGCATGGCCACACCCTAGGCCGGGCCCCCGGTCAGCCGTGTCCACAGGCCGGAGACCTGGGCTCGCAGCGCGTCGAGATCCCCGGAATTGTCGAGCACGGTGTCGGCGACGGCCAGTCGCTGCTCGCGGGTCACCTGGGCGGCCATCCGCCTGCGGGCATCGTCGGGGTCCAGGCCTCGCTCGATGAGGCGCTCGAGGCGCAGTTCATCGGGACTGTCCACGACGACCACGTGGTCCCAGCCCTGCAGGGCCGTCGGACCCTGCTCGACCAGGAGCGGCATGTCGTAGACGATCACGGCGTCCGGCGGTGCGGCGGCGATGAGCGCAGCGCTGCGCTCGGCGATACGCGGGTGCGTGATCTCGTTGAGACGTGCGAGTGCGGCAGCGTCGCAGAACACGAGGCTGGCCAGTCGACCTCGGTCCAGCGTGCCGTCCTCGCCGATCACCTCCGGGCCGAAGGCAGCCCGGATCTCCGCCAGTGCAGGCTCCCCGGGGGCGACGACCTCCCGAGCGATGGAGTCAGCGTCGATGACGATCGCCCCGCGATCGACGAGGAGTTGCGCGACCGTGCTCTTGCCGGAGCCGATGCCCCCGGTGAGGGCGATCCTCATGCGGGACCATCCTGGCCGAGGACGGCGGAGGCGATGCATACGCCGACACCGTCCGGAGGGGTGACTTCGAGTGTGTCGCCGCCCCCGACGACGACGAACTGCACCCGCCCCGGGCCCTTGGCCACGGGGACGGGGACGCTCGAGCCATCCAGCGCCACCTCGAGGATCCCGGACTCCGCGGCCAGATAATCGAGCTGGCCGATCCAGGTCCACTCGAACAGAGTGGTGTCGAGTTCGATCCTGGCCATCTCTCCGAAGACTCGGTAGCCGCACTCGCCGTCGAGACCCGGCACGGAGGTGGAGCTGGCCGCCAGGGTTGCCGGACGCACCGCTCCGTCGTCATCGAGGATGAAAATTTGGTCCCCCGCTCCGTTCCACGTGATCGGCAGTCGTGCGCCAGCAAGCACATAGGAAGCATTCGATCGCTCGAGGAAGAGGTTGGACATGACCATCTCAGGAACCTTGCGGTCGAACACCACGATCCCAGGGGACGTGTTCGCGACATCCCGCACGGTGGCAACGAAGCGTTGAGCCGGCGTGTCATGCCAGCTACGCCCCACGGCGATCGTCGGAATGACCAGGAGATTGGCGAAGGCAAGCCATCCCACGGCCTGTACCCATCCGGGCACATTGCGGGGCAGCCAGGACAGCGGACGGGGCTCAGGTAGCGGCGACCCCGCGGGGCGCACGAAGGCGAATGGAAGGACCACAGCGCCCACGATGAACAGATCCTCGACATAGCGGGGATCGATCGCCAGGACGATTCCGAAGACGTTGATGCGTCCGAAGACGAAGAGCACCACGGTGACGATGGCGAAGGCCGCAATGATGAGCCAGGCATTCCACGCCGCGCGCCACCTCATGACGGAGATCACAACGAGGCCGATGACGACCTGGATCGTGATCAGCAGGAGCCACCAGGCCGAACTCGTGCCCGGCACCAGCGCCTCCGTGAATCCGGTCCAGGGAGCCCCGAAGTATCCGGGAAGCCACACCTCCCCCAGCGTGATCCGCAAGGACTCCAGGAACTGCTCCCCCGTCGGGCGAGAACGCAGGACTGCCTCGGGCTGCAACGACAGGTAGATGAGCGCATAGCCGATGGCTACGGGAACGGTGGTCGCCGGCAGCCACCATCGCCTGCCCAGGCCGCTGAGCCCCAAGCGTCCATGCCCTGGCCAGTAGCGCCAGGACAGCCACAGGATGACCGGGAGGTAGAGCAGGGCCTTCTGCCAGAAAGCCAAGCCCAGGGCGAAGGTCGCGGTCGCGGCGGCCACCCAGTACCACCTCGGGTCGCGCGCGTGTCGAGCCGCGAAGTAGAGCATCCACATGAACGTGGCGGCCCACGGCAAGATCTGGAGTGCGGATGCATACCAGACAGTGACGGTCGTGAGCAGCGGGGCGAACGCGATGAGCATGACGGTGATCGCGCCCCAAGGGCTCGAACCGAACAGGTAGCGCTGGAGGACGACGGCGGCGCTCAGCGTCGCCGCCCACAGCCC
>JALQSY010000268.1 GCA_023264215.1 Candidatus Nanopelagicales bacterium | reverse complement strand
TCGTCGATCCCGGCGGCGAGGCGGCGCGCGCCGCGGCGTACATCCAGGACGAATTCGGTGCCAGCGACCCCGCGGTCATCCTGGTGCTCCGGAGCCAGACCGACGTCGACACCGATGCCGCTGCAGCCACCGCGCTACTCGACGGTGTCGCCTCCGTGCCCGGCGTCGAGAGCATCGTGTCCTACTGGTCGACCGGCGCACCGCAACTGCGCAGCGACGACGGACGCACCGCGCAAGCTTTCGTCTACGCCGGCTCCGGCGCGGATCTCGAGCAACTGTCCGCTGACATCGTCGATACCTACACGGGCCAGCAGGGCGACCTCACCGTCTACGCATTCGGCGGCGAGGTCATCGGCAACGCCTTCACCGAGACGATCTCAGGCGACATCGCGCGGGCCGAGGGCGTTGCAGTCCCCCTGACAGCGATCCTGCTCATCTTCGTGCTCGGCTCGGTCGTGGCCGCGGGCCTGCCCTTCCTCGTGGCCATCGGCACGATCCTGGGCAGCTTCCTCACCCTCTACGTCATCTCCCTGTTCAATGACGTCTCGGTCTTCTCGCTCAACCTCGTCACGGGCCTCGGCCTGGCACTCGGCCTCGACTACTCCCTGCTCATCAGCAATCGCTTCCGAGAAGAGCTGAGAGCGGGCAAATCCGTGCCGGACGCGGTCGCAGCCCCGGTCGGCACGGCAGGTCGCACGGTGTTCGTCTCGGGGATCACCGTCGCCGTTGCCCTGTCCGCGCTGCTGTTCTTCCCGCAGTACTTCCTGCGCTCCTTCGGCTACGCCGGCATCGCGGTGAGCGTCTTCGCGGTGCTCGGTGCACTTACCGCCATCCCCGCGCTACTCGCGATCCTCGGACCGCGCATCAACAAGCTGAAGGTGCGCCGCGGCGATCTCACGCCCAAGGAGGACGGTGGCTGGGCCCGGCTGGCGCGCTTCGTCATGCGCCGACCCTGGCCGGTGCTCATCGCCTCCGTCGCCGTCCTCCTCGTGCTCGCCGCACCCGCGCTCGGAGCCGTCTTCGGCCAGGTCGACGAGCGTGCGCTGCCTGCCGACAACCCTGTCGCGCAGGCGGGCCAGGTGCTGCGCGAGGAGTTCCCCGGCAACGAGGGCTCGCCGTACGAGATCGTGCTCGTCGATGCGGGCTCGGCCGAGGAGATCCGCGCGTACGCCGAGCAGATCTCTGCGTTGGAGGACGTCGAGCGGGTCACGACGCCTACGGACGTCATCGTCGATGGGCAGGTCGTCGCGCCCAACCCCGACCCGAGCACGTGGACCTCCGGCAGCGATGCACGCCTATCCGCCGTCGGCAGCGTCCCGCCCATCGATCCCGCGGGCGAGCAGCTCCTCGCCGACATCCGGAGCATCCCCGCACCGGCGTCCGAGACGCTTGTCGGAGGTGTCGCGGCCGACTGGGCCGATGCGACCCAGAGCATCCTCGACCGCTTCTGGTGGGTCCTCGTGTGGCTCGCGCTCACTACGCTCGTGATCCTCTTCCTCTACACGGGCAGCCTGCTCATCCCGGTCAAGGCTTTCGTGCTCAACCTGCTCAGCCTGTCGGCGGCTCTGGGCGTCCTCGTGTGGGTCTTCCAGGACGGACGCCTGTCATGGCTCACCGGCGACTACACCGTCACCGGCACCGTCGACATGTCGACGCTCGTGCTCATCGGTGTCATCGCGTTCGCGTTGTCGATGGACTACGAGCTCTTCATGCTCTCCCGCATCACCGAGGAGCATGCGGCCGGCAAGGACACCACCGATGCGGTCGCCTTCGGACTGCAGCGGACGGGCCGCATCGTCACGGCCGCGGCGCTGCTCATCGCGATCGTCTTCGCAGCGTTCATGACGAGCGGAGCGACCAACATCAAGCAGCTCGGCTTCGGCGTGACGGTCGCGATCCTGCTCGACGCGACGATCGTGCGCGCGCTGCTGGTGCCGTCGTTCATGCGCATCGCGGGCAAGGCGAACTGGTGGGCGCCCGCGTGGCTGAAGCGGGTGCACGCTCGAGTGGGCCTCCAGGAGGGCTGAGCCAGTCCTACCCGCGGATGCCATCACTGAGCCACGTCGGCGACCAACCTCGCCTGGATAAGTGACGGAGGCGTCAGCGGGGCTGGTGGGCGCGCTCGGCCGCGAAGAAGGAGCTGGGCCGGTCAGCCGTCAGTCCGCAGTCCGCCTCGCCGAGGGCCGTGAACAACGCGGAGTTGAGGGCGAAGACGCGCTTGGACTCGTCGATGAACTCCGCTCGCTCCGCATCGCTCCAGGGCACGAGGTCGAGCATGTCCTTGTAGCGCCGCCGGTAGTGCACGAGGTCGCCCAGGTCGCT
>JALQSY010000267.1 GCA_023264215.1 Candidatus Nanopelagicales bacterium | reverse complement strand
TGGCCGACGACGTGATCGAGGCCTACGCCGCCATCGTCGCCGACGTCACGAGCGACGATCGGACCCGATGACCAGCGGCGGGCGCATGCTCCAGTCGTAGATCACGATCGTGCGCAGCACGACGTCCTGCACCGAGCGATTGCGCCGGCTGACGATCGCCCACGCGAGGCCGATCGGGAACGCCACGGAGAACGCAGCGCGCCCCAGGGCGATGAAGAGGCGCAGTCGCTCGCCGCGGCGATTCACCACGCGCACACCCATGACCCAGGCGCCGATCGACCGCCCACTCGTCGACCACGCAAAGGTCCAGTAGAGCGTGGTGATGATGTAGCCCCACACGACGAGGGTGCCGGCACGCGGAGGCTCGACGTTGACCCCCGGCGTGAAGATGAGTTGCAGGATCTCGATCGTCAGCCAGATGCCCATCATCAAAAGTGCGATGAGGGCTACGTCGATGGCACTGGCCAGGAAGCGCGTGACGAAGCCGGCCCGCTCACCCTGGAACTCGCGCGCGTCCTCGGGGATGGCGTAGTCCTCGGCGCTGCCGTCGCCTCCGTGCTCGCGCCACTGGCTGAAGGTCGTCACGACTCGCCTCCCGAGAGCGACTCCGGCTCGCCGGGTGCATCGAGCTTGCGACCCCGGCGCGGGAGCAGGCGATCGATGATCCGCGCCGTCGCGACATCGGTCGCGTAGGACCGCAGGCGCACGGCATCCACCGCGTCGGCAGCGATGCCACCCGTGGACTGCCGGATGATCGCCGGCAGGTCGGTCTGCTCAATGACGTACTCCGCGATCTCCACGATGGGTAGTCGATCGATGACCGGCTCGAGATCGACAGTGGCGACCAGAGCGTCGATGTCGACGCGATCCTCCACCAGTTCGGTGAGGTTCATCTGATCGAGGACGGCGTCGACGACCGCCACGAGATCCACGCGCTGCAGGACGATCTCGGTGATATCGATGGAGTCCAGTGCGGCCTCGACGACGCGGCGCAGGTCGACGCGATCGAGGACGAGTTGGGTCAGGTCGATGCGGTCCAGGGTCTGCATGACAATCGCCCTCAGGTCGACCCTGGCGAGCACCAGGCCCGTGATGTCGATGCGCTGGACGACCGCGTCCGTCACTCCTGGTACGACGCGATCGAGGACAGCCGACGTGGGAGGGCCGGCGACAGTCGCCACGACGTCCATCGCGGAGTTGGCCGCCGACTCCATCGCCGTGCCCACCGTCGAGCCGATGGCCGCGAAGAAGCCCAGCAGTCCCTCGGGTGGATCCGGCGGGACCGGCCGCACCACGAGGATCACCTCGGAGCGCTCATCCCTGTCCACCCGTGGATCCTCGCAGAGTCACCGCCCCTCAGTAGCGCGGAGCCACCGATCGAGGCAGAGCTGCGATGTCCGCGAGGTCGCGATCGCTGAGCACGATGTCGACGGCGGCGGCGTTCTCCTCGAGCCAGCGACGCCGCTTGGTGCCGGGAATCGGGACGACGTGCGGGCCCTGCGCGAGCACCCAGGCGAGCGCGACCTGGGCGGGCGTCGCATCGTGGCGCTCGGCCACCGCGCGGACGCCGTCGACGATCGCGGCATTGGCCTGCATCGCCTCCGGCGTGAAGCGCGGGTTTGCCGATCGGAAGTCTCCGTCGCCGATGGTGTCCGGGGTCAGCATCCCGGTGAGGAACCCGCGTCCGAGCGGGCAGTAGGCCAGCAATCCGATGCCGCGGTCCTGGGTCAACGCCAGCACGCCGTTGACGATGTTCTCGTCCGTCCACAGCGACAGTTCGCTTTGCACGCTGGAGACGGGGTGCACACCATCCGCGGCGACGATCTCGTCGGCGGTTGCCTCCGACAGGCCGAGGTATCGCACCTTGCCGGCGGCGACGAGGGCCGCCATCGCCCCCCAGGTCTCCTCGATGGGCACCTGAGGATCCACCCGGTGGAGTTGATAGAGGTCGATGGTGTCCACGCCCAGCCGCTGCAGTGACGCGTCGCACGCCGTGCGGATGTGCTCGGGCGAGCCAGCTCGTCCGTAGGACGTCGCGTCGATCGGCACCAGGCCGCCCTTGGTCGCGATGACGACGCGATCGCGTAGGCCGGCCCGGACGACGTACTCGCGGATGATCTCCTCGTTGGTGAAGGGTCCGTAGACATCGGCGGTGTCGAGCAGGGTGATGCCCAGGTCGACCGCCCGGTACAGGGTGGCTTCCACCTCCGCCGGATCCGCCTCGGCCACGTTGTAGGCCCAGGACACGATGGCGTCCAACTCGTGCTGGTGCATGGGCACGTCGCCAATGCACTCGCGCAGGTCGCGCTGGAAGTTCTCGGTGTGCTGGCCCAGCCGGATCAGAG
>JALQSY010000266.1 GCA_023264215.1 Candidatus Nanopelagicales bacterium | reverse complement strand
TCGCCTGGACGCCCTGGCCGAAGATGATGCCGATACCGACGCCGGGGCCGATGGCCGCGAGGCCGTAGCCAACGGAGCCGATGGAGCCGGAGAGCTCAGCGAGCAGTGACATGTCTTTTCCTTCGTGTCCGGGCCGGCAGTCTGGTCTGCCGGTCTGGGGGTCTTATTCGGTTGTGATGGTGCTGGTCGTGCGGGTGCAGCTCAGTGCTTCGTGCAGGTCAGTGCTCCGCGTGGAGCGCTCCGCTGATGTAGACGGCCGTCAGCAGGGTGAAGATGTAGGCCTGGAGGGCCTGGATGAGGAGCTCGAAGGCGGTGAGGGCCACCGCCATCGTGAAGGACGCGACCGATCCGAGCAGACCGATCACGGTGAAGGTCAGCAGGTAGTACGCCGCGAGACTGAAGGTCGCCAGGAGCAGGTGCCCGGCGAACATGTTCGCGAACAGACGCACCGCGTGGGTGAACGGCCGCACGATGATGTTGGAGATGAACTCGATCGGCGACAGCAGGACGTACATCGGCTTGGGTACGCCGGGCGGGAAGAGCATGCCCTTGAAGAACCCGCCGAAGCCCTGGCGGTAGATACCCAGGGGCACCCACGTGAAGTAGACGATGAGGGCGAAGGCGACCGGGATCGCGAAGACACTGGTGATGGGGAACTGGGCGAACGGGATGATGCCCAGGATGTTGAAGGACCACACCAGGAAGAAGAACGAGAAGAGGAAGGGGACGAACTTGTCGCCCTCCTTGCCGATCACGTCGCGGGCGATGCCGTCGCGGATGAAGAGGTAGCCCGCCTCGCCGACGTTCTGCGCGCCCTTGGGGACCAACTGAGGCTTGCGGAAGGCATAGAGGAAGAACGCCAGGACGACGGTGACCGCGATGGCGACGAGGATCGTCACCTTGTTGACGCCGACCTGCGTGCCCGCGATCTCGAAGCTCACCAGATCGTCGAAGAAGAAGATCTCCGAGCCCGCGGCGGGGAAGCCGCAGGGGTTGTCCGGGTTCTCGAACTTGCACTGCAGACTGCCGGCCGCGACGAGGCTCACAGGGTGCCCCCTCGGTGTCCACGCAGGATGCGAGTGGCGCGGTCTGGCACTGACTGATCCTTCCCCGGCGACGTCGCCTCGAGGCGTCGGTGGATGAGGTAGAGCGATAGGAACATACCGATGAGGGCGCCGGCGCCGATCAGGAGGGGTGCCCTCCCGAGCCACAGCGACAGCACGAACCCGATCCCGGCGTAGACGCCGATGCCGGTCAGCAGGTGGCTCATGATGATCCAGCCGGTATTGGCCGTGTCCCAGCCCTCGCGGTGGACGTTCTCACCCGTCACTTTGGTGCCCGGCCATCTCACGGCAGGCCCCCTTGCGAGGGGTCGACGTAGAGCACCTTGGTCCTGGTGAAGACCCACAGTTCGGCAGCGGTCCAGGTGAGCGTGCACACGAGCACGGTGAGCGCCATGGCCCTGGTGTCGAACGCGGTAGTGCCCTGGAACAGGACGATGAAGACGAGTAGGGCACCGATCTTGAGCAGGTAGACCATCAGCGCCACGGTCATGGCCATCTGGGGGTTGCTGCGCAGCACCGCCCCCACCACGAGCTGTCCCACCGTGAAGAACACGACCACGATCGCCGTGCCGATGATCGCTCCCAGGACGCCCTTGCCGGGCTCGGAGGTGACGAAGAAGGCGATGGCGGCGGCGATCGCCCCGACGAGGACGGTCACGGGGATGGAGACGCGCAGCACCAGCCGGTCGATCGACGGCATGCACCCCTCCCTAGGTCAGCCCCCTCACGCTATCGACTCCCCCACGGGGCGCATCCGGGGGTCCGGGCCGGAGCGCGCCCGACGCGCCGACGGCCCACTCAGGTGCCAGGGTGGGGCCACAATTCGCGGCTGAGTGCGAGAAAAATCGACACTAAGCCGCAAATTTCGGCGAGTCGACCTGCGCCGCCTCAGCCGTCGGTGCCCGTGCGCTTCGCCACGGGCTCTGGCCTCGAGCCGTCCGGGCGAAGCGCCGCGAACGCCACCAGCAAGGTGCCAGCGATGAGGAGCAGCAGCGCGTACGCGACGGGGATGAATGCGAGCGCGACGGCCGTGCCGGCGACCACCGCGGTCCAGGCGTACATCAGCAGCACAGTGCGCCGCTGAGAGTGACCCATCTCGAGCAGGCGGTGGTGCACGTGCTGCTTGTCCGGTGCGAACGGCGAGCGCCCCTGGCGGGTGCGCCGCAGGACTGCAAGGCCCAGGTCGAGCAGGGGCAGCACGAGCACCGCGAGCGGCAGCAGGATCGGCAGCAGTGCGGGCAGGAGCGTGCCGCTCTCGATCGCAGCCGGGTCGATCTGGCCCGACAA
>JALQSY010000265.1 GCA_023264215.1 Candidatus Nanopelagicales bacterium | reverse complement strand
CGATTTCTCGCCTTGCGGGGGCGCACCGTCACCGCCCGGGTGGGGAGCGCGCGCCAGGGCAGGGCGCCCGGGGCGCGAATGGGGTTGAATGCCGTGCGTGAGCGACCTCATCGACACCACGGAGATGTATCTCCGGACGGTCTTCGAACTCGAGGAGGAGGGCATCGTCCCCCTGCGCGCCCGCATCGCCGAGCGCCTGGGTCAAAGCGGGCCCACCGTGTCGCAGACGGTGGCCCGGATGGAGCGTGACGGCCTGCTCACCGTCGAGGGTGATCGTCACCTCGAGCTCACCCCGCGCGGTCGCGAGTACGCCACGCGGGTCATGCGCAAGCACCGCATTGCCGAGTGCCTCCTGGTCGATGTGATCGGCCTGCCGATCGAGGACGTGCACACCGAGGCGTGCCGCTGGGAGCACGTGATGTCCGACACGGTCGAGCGCCGGATCCTGCAGATGCTCGACAACCCGACGGAGTCTCCCTTCGGCAATCCGATCCCGGGGCTCGAGGAGCTCGTGCCCGGCGCCAAGCCCGCGTCCGCGCGCGGGGAGCACTGGGTGAGCCTGGACCGCGCCGCCGGCGATGAGACGGTGCGCGTGACGGTGCGCCGGATCGGCGAGAGCGCGCAGGTCGATCCCGAGATGGTCGCTCTGCTCCAGCGCGCCGGAGTCGTGCCCGGGGGTGCCGTCCGGGTGCAGCGGGCCGCGTCGGGCGTCATGGTCGGCTCCGCAGGGGAGTACGTCGAGCTCCCGCTCGAGATCGCCGGTCAGGTGGCCGTCGAGCCGCTCGGCTGAATCCCTACCCCCCGGGGTATCCTTGAGCCAGCGCCGCCCGTCGGACGGCCCTCGCGAAAGTGCAGGTGAGCCATGCCCCCCATCACGATGGACGACGTCTGCCAGCGCGAGGTCGTCACGCGGCTCAAGCGAGTCCAGGGCCAGGTCGCGGGAATCATCTCGATGATCGAGGAGGGGCGCGACTGCGGCGAGGTCGTCACCCAGCTCGCCGCCGTGTCGCGCGCACTCGACCGGGCCGGCTTCAAGGTCGTGGCCAATGGCCTGCAGCAGTGCGCCAGCGCCGAGGGCCGCGGCGAGAAGCCGCCGATGAGCGCCGAGCAGCTCGAGAAGCTCTTCCTCGCTCTCGCCTAGCCCTCACTAGGGTGGGCGCATGGCACCCCCGCGTAGACCCGACGCCCTCGCCTCGCTTGCTCCAGGATCACTGGAGGGGCGTATAGCGCTCGTCACCGGTGGTGGCACCGGCATCGGCCGCGCCACGGCCGAACTCCTTGCCCGCCTGGGCGCCCGCGTCGCCGTCACCGGTCGGCGCGAGGAGCTGCTCGCCGAGACGGTCGCGGCTATCGAGACCGCCGGGGGTTCGGCTGCGTCGTACCCCTGCGACATCCGCGAGCCTGAGCACGTCGATGCCCTGCTCGACGCCGTGCTCGGCGACATGGAGCGGATCGATCTGCTGGTGAACAACGCGGGTGGGCAGTTCGTGTCCAAGGCCGAGGACATCTCCTACAACGGCTTCCGCGCGGTCGAGCGACTCAACCTTGACGCCACGTTCTACATCTCGACCCAGGTGGCCAAGCGCTCGATGCTGCCCGCCGGGTACGGCAAGATCGCCAGCATCACGATGACGATGACCCCGCATCGCGGAATCATCGGGATGTCTCACTCGTCTGCGGCTCGCGCCGGCGTCGAGAGCCTCACGGCGACCTGGGCGCAGGAATGGGGGTCTCGCGGAGTCCGCACCATCGCCGTTGCCCCCGGCATCGTGCACACCGAGGCCTGGGAGCGCTACGGCCTCGACCCGGACCAGGTGGCGCAGGTGATCCCCGCCAAGAGGCTGCAGTCAGTTGACGATGTCGCCGCCGTGATCGGCTTCTGGATGAGTCCCGCCGGGGACTACATCACCGGAATCACGCTCGTGACCGACGGTGGCATGAACTTGGCTGGCCCGAGCCTGTACTGATCAGCCCTCGGGCGCGGTGAGCGACCAGGTCTCGCCCGACACTCGCAGCGGGATTCCGGACTTCCCGCGCTCGCCGAGCTTGACGCCGAGAACCTGGTGCAACTGGATCGTGTTGATCTCGAAGCCCAGCCGCGATGCCGCCATGTAGAGGCGCCAGACGCGCGCGGTCGGCAGGCCGGCCTCGGCGACGCAGGCATCCCAGTTGCGCTCGAGGTTCTCGCACCAGTGCTTGAGGGTCAGTGCGTAGTGCTCGCGCAGGTTCTCCTCGTGACGGATCTCGAAGCCGGCCTCGTTCATCTCGGTGATGATCGGACCCGGAGGCGTGAGCTCGCCGTCGGGGAAGACGTAGCGGTCGATGAAGCCGCCCGCCGATGCCATCGTCTTGTTGTCGGGACGGGTGATGCA
>JALQSY010000264.1 GCA_023264215.1 Candidatus Nanopelagicales bacterium | reverse complement strand
CGCATCATGCTGGGCGAGACCATTGCCGACCTGCGCCGTGCCGGGGTCCTGCCCGCCGAGGGCGACGGGGCCAACCTGCCGCCGGGCACGCCGATCGCGGTCAAGGAGGCGGTGCTGCCCTTCGGTCGATTCCACGGCGTCGACACGGTGCTCGGCCCGGAGATGCGCTCGACCGGCGAGGTCATGGGCATCGACACCGACTTCGGCACGGCGTTCGCCAAGTCCCAGCAGGCGGCGTACTCGGGCGGCCTGCCGACCAGCGGGAGCGTCTTCGTGTCGGTGGCGGACCGCGACAAGCGCTCGATGATCTTCCCGATCAAGCGACTGTCCGACCTCGGCTTCGAGATCCTCGCCACCGACGGCACGGCCGAGGTCCTGCGTCGGCACGGGCTCAAGGTCGGCCTGCTGCGCAAGCAGCGCGAGGGCACCGGGCCCCAGGGCGAGCCCACCACGGTCGACGCCATCATGGCCGGCGACGTGGACCTGATCATCAACACGCCCTTCGGGGTCGGGCCCCGCCTGGACGGCTACGAGATCCGCACGGCGGCTGTGCTCAAGGGCGTCCCGTGCATCACCACGATCCAGGGCCTGTCCGCGACCGTGCTGGGCATCGAGTCCCTCCTGCAGCCGACCGGCGGCGGCGGCGTACGGTCCCTCCAGGAATACGCCGACGACCTCGGCCGACTACGTGCCCCCGGAGGTGCCTGATGCCCGTGCAGGTCAGGGGCGAGGTGGTGTCCGTCCGGCGCGCGGGGCAGTACCACGTCCTCACCGTCACGGCCCCCGGCGTGCCCGAGCTGGCACGGCCGGGCAACTTCGCCACGTTGGCGATCGGCGACCTGGATTCCTCCGGATTGATCCTGCGGCGGGCGTTCTCGATCCACGGCGTGCAGTCGCGCGGGATCTACGGCGGCACGATCGACCTGGTCGTCGCGGACTCCGGGCCGGGCACCCACTGGCTCATCCAGCGACGCCGTGGCGACGTCCTGGACATCGTCGCGCCCCTCGGCAAGCCGTTCGCGCTTCCGCGTGACCCGGCGTCGTGCCTGCTCGTCGGCGGAGGCTACGGCTCCGCGCCCCTGGTCTTCCTCGCGGATCACCTGCGCGCACGCGGATGCCGCGTCGACGTGATCCTCGGTGCGTCCACCGAGGAGAAGCTCTTCGGCGTGCTCGAGGCCAAGCGCATCGCGTCCACGGTGTCGATCACCACCGAGGACGGCTCGATGGGCGAGACCGGGCGGGTCACCGACCGCCTGCGCGAGGCGATCGACCGGGCCCAGACCGACGTCGTCTACGCCTGCGGCCCGATGGGGATGCTCTCCGCGGTCGCCGGCATCGCGGCGGAAGCCGGGATCCACAGCCAGTGCGCGGTCGAGGAGTCCATGGCGTGCGGCGTCGGAGTATGCATGACCTGCGTCCTGCCGGTCATCGGCGACGACGGCATCACCCGCATGCTGCGCTCGTGCGTCGAGGGGCCGATCTTCCGAGGCGATCGCGTGCGCTGGGCTGATGTGGGCACCATCCCGCCGGACACGCTGGGGGCTCCGCAGACCGAGGGGAGGCCGTCATGACGCGCGCCGTCGTCCGCCAGGGCAACGTCCCGGCTGCCGCGCCCTCGATCGACATGTCGACGCGCCTCGGCTCGGTCGGGTTGCCCAGCCCGGTGCTCACTGCCTCCGGCTGCGCTGCGTCCGGGCGCGAACTCGATCAGTTCTTCGACATCACCTCGATCGGCGCCGTCGTCACCAAGAGCATCATGATGGAGGCGAGGTCCGGGCGCGCGACCCCGCGCATGGCCGAGACGCCGAGCGGCATGCTCAACTCCATCGGGCTGCAGGGACCGGGCATCCATGCCTTCCTCGAGCGGGACCTGGCCTGGCTGCGCGAGCGCGGGGCCCGGGTGATCGTGTCCATCGCGGGCGGCACCACCCAGGAGTTCGAGGACCTGGCCAAGGTCCTGCGCGATCACGGCGGCTACGACGCCATCGAGGTCAACATCTCCTGCCCCAATGTCGCCGACCGCGGGCAGGTGTTCGCCTGCCGCGCCGACTCGTCGGCCGCGGTCATCAGCGGCGTGCGCCGATCGACCGATCCGAGCATCCCCGTCTTCGCGAAGCTGTCGCCGGACGTCACCGACATCGCCACGATCGCGCTGGCCTGCGTGCGAGCCGGGGCGGACGGCCTCTCCCTGATCAACACCACGCTCGGCATGGTCATCGACACGCAGACGATGCGCCCGGCCCTGGCCGGCGTCACGGGCGGGCTGTCCGGACCGGCGATCCGGCCGATCGCCGTGCGCTGCGTGTGGCAGGTGCGCGACGTGCTGCCCGAGATCCCGCTCATCGGGATGGGCGGCATCCGCAACGGCTCCG
>JALQSY010000263.1 GCA_023264215.1 Candidatus Nanopelagicales bacterium | reverse complement strand
AGCCGTTTGCCGGCTTCATGGACCGCTTCCGCCCAGCCTTTACCGCGGAGACCAGCGCGTACGTCGACTTCGTGCTCGGGGAGCGCGAAAACCCGTGCACTCCCGCAGAGGCGCGCGCCGCGCTCGCCCTTGCGATCGCGTGCGATCTCTCCGCGCGGGAGGGTCGGATCGTCGGCATCGCTGAGGTGGGCTGAGATGACCACGACCGCGGGGCGACGTCCCACGCTCCACGACGTCGCGGCGCGAGCCGGCGTATCCAAGTCGCTCGCCTCGCTGGCGCTGCAGGGCTCGCCCAAGGTGGCCGAGGCCAGTCGGGTCGCGATCCTCGCCGCCGCCGATGAGCTGGGCTACCGGCCCAACCGCACGGCCAGCAGTCTCGTCACGCAGCGCACGCACACGATCGGCGTGCACATCCTCGACCTGCACAATCCGGTCTTCGCCGAGATCCTCGACGGGGTGCAGGAAGCCGTGCGCGGCCACGATTACTCGACACTGCTGGTCACCGGCAATGCCGATCCACGCGCGGAGCGCACCGAGATCACGCGCCTACTGGAGTCGCGTGTCGAGGGACTCGTGCTCATCGCGCACCGCCTCTCAGACGCCGACCTGGTCGAGATCGCGAGCGAGGTGCCCACCGTCGTCGTGACCTGGCACACGGCAGGGATAGACGGCCTCGACTCGGTGAGCGGGGACGACCTTGCCGGAGCGCGTCTCGCGGTCGAGCACCTCGTCGGACTCGGCCACACCTCGATCGCCCACATCTCCGGTGGCGACAACCGCATCGCGCGGCAGCGTCGTACCGGATACGAAAGAGCGGTCGCCGATCACGGACTCGATCCCTTCGTTGTCGAGGGTGCCTTCACCGAACGGGGCGGATATGCCGGCGCCCTGTCCGCGGTCGAGGATGGCGCGACCGCGCTCGTGGTCTGCAACGATCTCGCAGCGATCGGGGCGCTGGCCGCACTGCGCGAGCGGGGCCTTCGCGTGCCCGAGGACGTCTCGGTCGTCGGCTACGACGGCATGCGCCTGCTGGACTCACTCGATCTCACCACGGTGGCCCAACCACTGGCGGACATGGGCCGCCTCGCGGCGGACCTGCTGATGCAGCGCATTGCTCGGCCCGACCGCGCATCGACGCACCTGGAGGTCGAGACCCGCCTGGTCGCCCGCGGCAGCTCAGGACCGCTTCACTAGTCAGTGGCCGATGCCGGGCACCTTCACATCCGGCAGATCCGGGAGCTTGCGCACCAGGCGACCGGCGATCGATGCGATCTGCATTCCGATCGTGATCGCGATGATCGATGCGCCGAAGACAAGGATGATCGAGGCGTTGCTGTCGAGGTTGAGGTCGTCGAATGACGGGATGGAACTCGTCAGGGCGGGTGACGCCACCTCGGTGTCCTGTGCCGTCTGATCGTCGCTCGCCCCGGTCACGGCCTCGGTGAGTGCCACCAGGCCGAGTGAGCCTGGGACGAGGAGCCAGAAGACCGGAGAGAAGAGCACGAACGCCGGTGTCCCACGTTTACTGCGGTCCTGGATGACGATGGCGAGGAAGAGAGCCACCATGGCGGCCACACCCGCTGCGACGACGGAGTCCAGCAGCCAGGCGACGACCTGCTGCACGGTGAAGGCGATGAGCAGCAGGACGACGACGGCCACCATGGCACCGCGCGGCTCGTTGAAGGCGAGGGCCTGCCCGACGGCGTAGACCAGGGCTCCGACCCAGGCCACCCACAGCGGAAGCCGCTGCTGGGTGAGATCCCCGAGGTCGTACGGCGACACGCTCGCCAGGAGCGCCCCGACGAGGATGCCGAACGTGAGCACGAGGATCTGGACGATGGACGCGACCAGTCGCGAGGCGCCTGAGATCACGTGACCGCTCGCCAGCTCCTGGGTGGCGCGAGTCAGGGCCGCGCCGGGGATCAGCGTGATGAGGGGAGCCGCCACGACGCGGATCGGCTGCACGTCCTGATCGATGAGCGCGCCGAAGCCGAACACGGCGAAGGAGCATGCGGCGGCGGCGACAGGGGGGACCAGCGGCGCGAGGTTGGGTCGGTCGCGCGTGAAGGCGATCATGAGGCCGACGAGCAGGCCGAGCACCGCCGCCATGCCGATGCCCCAGAGGCTGACACGGAAGACGAGCGCGAATCCGGCGGACGCGACGCCGTAGCCGACGATCGACAGCCAGGGCGCGAACCTCGGCGACTTGCGCGGCAGCTCGGTGAGCTCCTTGGTGCCCTCGGCCGGATCGATCTCGTGGTCCTTGGCGCGGACGGCGATGTCGTGGACCTCCGCCGCCTGATCCAGGCGCAGGGTGTCACTGCCCTCGGGGATGATCCGCGCCCGACCGGTGACCGGGTCGTCGATGAGGACCGCATTGGGCAGGACGAATAT
>JALQSY010000262.1 GCA_023264215.1 Candidatus Nanopelagicales bacterium | reverse complement strand
GGCATCGACGCGCCGCTACCGCATCACGATCGACCAGGCCTTCGATGACGTCATGGCTGGCTGCGCCGACCAGCGGCGAGCGCACGGGTGGATCACGCCCGCCTTCCTGGACGCCTACTCGCGCATGCACGCGCTCGGCTACGCCCACTCGGTGGAGGCGTGGCGAGGCGATGAACTCGTCGGGGGTCTGTACGGCGTCGAGATCGGCGGGCTCTTCGCCGGCGAGTCGATGTTCCATCGCGCTCGCGACGCGTCCAAGGTCGCGCTCGTCGGACTGGTCGATGCCCTTGGCGCAGAGGCCGGCGCGCGGGAGGGGCGACTGCTCGATGTGCAATGGCCGACGGCGCACCTGGAATCGCTCGGGGTCATCGCCATCTCGCGCGGGGAGTACCTGCGCCGACTCGACGCGGCCGTGAACTTGCCGCCGCGCCTCAGCGCGTCCGGACGACGTAGCTGACGGCGCCGTCGGCCTCGGCCACGCTGCCGAGGAAGTCGACCCCGCGCATCTCGCACCACGCGGGGATGTCGGACGCGGCCCCCGGATCGGTGCAGGTCACGCTGATCACCGTCCCGGGCTCGGCCGCCTTGGCAGCGCGCGCCACGGAGACCACCGGCATGGGGCAGCGATGACCGCGTTCGTTGAGGCGTACGTCGGCACGCGGAAGGTCAGTCATCGGGCGCCTCCGGGGACAGGTCCGTGACGTCGAGCATGGCACGGACCTCGGCCACGACACGTGGGAACGTGTCGATGAAGCCGTCGATCGTGTCGTCCGTGACGCCGAAGGGCAGCGAGAGGCGCACGTTGCCGGAGGTCAGCGCGCCCATCGCCATGAGCACGTGGCTCGGCCGGCGGATGTCGGACACGCACGACGAGCCGCTGGAGATGGCGTAGCCCTCGCGATCGAGGCCGAGGACCAGGGCCTCGCCGTCGACGAACAGGCACGACATGGCCGTGAGGTAGTCGACGCGATCGTCGTCGCCGAGCAGCGCGATGTCGGGCACCGTCGACGCCGCCGAGGACCGGATGCGATCGGTGCGTGCCCGTGCCCGCGTCGCGTCATCCGCCCGGTGATCGTCGGCCCACTCCAGGCCCATGGCCGCGGACAGGCTCGCGGGCAGTCCGGCGCCGGGCAGATCCGGGGGAGGTGCGTGCAGGTGTCGGCGTACGGCGACGATCCCCACGCCCGCGGGACCTCCCCACGTGGCCGCGCGACCGACCAGGATCGACCAGCCGTCCGGGACCGGCTCGCGGCCGAGGGTGACGGTGGCGTCGACGAGCAGCGGCACTCCCGCGTCCGCGCAGGCGGCGGCGAGTTCGGCCACGGGCTGCCGGGTGCCCACCTCGTGATTGGCCGACTGGATGACCGCCAGGGCAGCGCCGGGGAGGGCTTGCCTGTACGCCGCCGCGTCCACGCGGCCGGCGCGGTCGACCCCGATGACCCGGCACGCACCGGTCCCCAGGGAGTCGCCCACGGCCAGCACCTCGCTGCGCTCGACCGCCGAGCACACCAGGTGCCCGTCCGACCGGGCCAGCCACGCGGCCACCAGGGGCCCCAGGCAGCCGTCGGCGACCAGGTGCACCTCGTCGGCCCGGGCGCCGATCCGCGCCGCGACCGCCTCGCGGGCCGAGTCGGCGAGCAGGGCGGCGCGCCGGCCCTCGCGGTACAGGCGGCCCGGATCGGCCCAGCCGGCCTCGGCCGCGGCGATCCAGGCGCTTCGGGCCGCCGGGTTGAGCGGCTGGCCCGAGGCGGCGTCGAGGTATCCGGCGGGGGGAGCGGGCCGAGGCTGGTCCGCCGACCCGTCGCCCTGGCTGGGGGTCACGGTGGTGACGCTACCCGGCGGGTGCCCCTCCCCATGGGGAGATCCCTCGTGCGCTAGTGTCCCTTGGGTGGAGCGACGGCGCCGCATTCTGGTGACATCTGCCGCACTGGCCGTGGTGGCCGTGACGGCTTCTGGTTGCACGGCCAATGAGGCCTTCTTCTTCGACCTCCCCGATCCTGCGACGGCCGAGGCGCCGATCGTCCAGAACCTGTGGAACGGCACCTGGATCGCGGCGTGGGGCGTCGGGATCGTCACGTGGGCGCTCATGCTGTGGGCCGCGATCGCCTACCGGCGTCGCAAGAACTCCGAGGCCGTGCCCGAGCAGACGAAGTACAACCTGCCCCTGGAACTCCTCTACACGATCCTGCCGCTCATCATGATCCTCGGCCTGTTCGTCTTCACCGCGCGCGACCAGGCTGAGCTCCTCGCGGTCGAGGACGACCAGAGCGAGACGATCAACGTCGTGGGCTTCCGCTGGAGCTGGGCCTTCAACTACCTCGACGAGGATGTGTACGACGTCGGCACCCCGGGGCTGCCCCCCACCCTCTACGTCCCGGTGGACGAGAAGATCCAGT
>JALQSY010000261.1 GCA_023264215.1 Candidatus Nanopelagicales bacterium | reverse complement strand
CAGCTCCGGGTGCTCGACAAGCTCGCGGCGCTGATCGGGGTGATCGGCGAGCACCTTGCCGGACCAGCTGATCAGGTGTCCGGTGGTCTCCGCGCCGGCGCTGGCCAGCAGCGAGGTGTAGGTGAGGACTTCCTCGCGGGTCAGGCGCCGCGTCGTTCCGTCACCCACCTCGAGTTCGGCGTTGAGCAGGTCCGTCATCAGGTCATCGGACGGGTGGTCGGCCCGCCAGTCGATGTACTCGGCGAACCGGGCGCCGTCAGCGAAGTCCTCCTTGGGTTTCAACTGTTCACCGGGCTTCGCGCGCAGCGACTTGTCGGTTTCCTGCCGATGGGTGTCCTGTTCGGACTCGGGGATGCCCAGCAGCATGCCGATCGTCCGCATCGGCACCTGGGACGGGTGCATCCGTCGAGGTACTCGGCCCTGGTCGACGGCGTGGCCGCCGCCTACCTCACCGATGTCCGTACGCTCACCGACCAGGTCGAGGCCCTGCGCACCGTCGTGCTCATCGACCGGCTGTACGACCGCGATATCCCGGTCCGCGCCTCGGGTGTCCCGGTCGACCGGATCTTCTCCGAGGAGATGCTCCGCGGCGGCTACCGCAAGAAGTACCGCCGCGCCCTCTCCCGCATCGTGGCCCTGACGCGGCTGGGCGACACGCCCTGAGGTCAGCCGCAAGGGCGACGCGGCGTGCCATAGTCCCTCCATGGAAATGACCGGCTTCTTCAGCATCCTGGGCGTGGGCATCGTCATCGGCGTCATCGCTCGGCTCCTCGTGCCGAGCATGCAGCCGATCGGGTGCCTCATGACAATCATCTGCGGCATCGTCGGCGCAGCCATCGGCACGTGGATCGGGGTGCAGTTCTTCGGCCAGGTGTGGGGCTTCAGCTGGCTCACGCTCATCATCCAGATCCTCGTGGCCACGATCCTCGTGGCAATCGTGGCGGCGCTGTTCCGCAAGAGTTCTGCCTAGCGATGAGTGCGTGGGCGAACAGCCGTGCGCTGACCCGGCAGTCGTGGGCGGTGCTCAAGGACAACCGCTACCTCATGGCGTACCCCGTCGTGGGGATGGCGCTGTCGATCATCCCCCTCGTGGTCATCGTGCCCGGGGTGATCTTCATCGCCGGCAACCAGAACTGGATCGGCTGGGGGCTCGTCGTCGTCGGCCTGTACCTCCTGGCCCTGGTCAATGCGGTCGTGCAGGCCGGGCTCACCGTGAGCGCGGCCGTCGAGCTCGAGGGCGGGGATTCCTCGTTGGGGCATGGGCTGTCCACTGCCATGGGCAGGCTCGGGCGCCTGGCCCGCTGGGCATTCGTCGGCACCGTCGTCAACCTGCTGATAGGACTCCTGCGCGGCAACAACAACGGCGGTGTCGTCGCCATCATCTTCCGCAACGTCCTGGCAGCGGCTGCTGATGTCATGTGGCAACTCATCACGTTCTTCGTGATGCCGGCCATGATGCTCGACGACCTGGGGATGATCGACGCGATCAAGAAGTCGGCATCGACCTTCAAGCAGCGCTGGGGCACCCAGCTGTCCGGAGGTGTCCGCATCGGCGGGCTCATCGGCCTGGTCGCGATCCTGCCCGCGATCCTCGCCCTCGTCGGCGGCGTGGTGCTGTCGGCGGTCGGGGCCTGGGCCATCGGCGTTCCCCTGGCCCTCATCGGGCTCGTGGTCCTCGTCGTCGCCGGCCTGCTGCTGTCGGCGATCCGCGGGGTGTTCTCCGTCGTGCTCTACCGGTTCGCCACGACCGGAGCCGTCGAGGGGGGCTTCACCGAGCAGCAGCTCGTGGGCGCCGTGAAGATCAAGTCCTAGGTCGCCGTCGCCCAGGTCAGGCCGGCGGAGCCGATCGCGCTGTCCACTGCACGCGCAAGGCCTGCGACGTCCTGCGCCCGCACGAGCGCGTCGTTGTCCAGGAGGAAGACGACGCTGCCGTCCGTGCACTCGGCCACGACGCATGCCTCGCGTCCCGCGGTCGCCTCGGTGATGGCGGGGCTGCGCTCGTTGCGGTGGACCACGTCGAACGGACCCGGCAGGGTGGAGACATAGTCATCCCAGGCCCGTCGGCGACGGACGGGTGAGTGAGTGATGTCGCAGAGCGAGCAGTGCCGCCCGGAGAGCTTGCCGACGAGGTAGGCGAGCTCGCCGCGCAGGCCGCCGTCGGCGTCGTAGACGCCGACGAGACGACGGATCGTTGCCATGGTGGGCGATACAGGATTTGAACCTGTGACCTCTTCCGTGTCAAGGAAGCGCGCTAGCCCCTGCGCCAATCGCCCGAGCTGGTGGTGACGGCACTGGTGGTGCCGCTACCGGTGGTGCCACTACTGGTGGTGCTGCGAGGTGGAGACGGGATTTGAACCCGTGTAGAGGGATTTGCAGTCCCTTGCCTCGCCTCTCGGCCACTCC
>JALQSY010000260.1 GCA_023264215.1 Candidatus Nanopelagicales bacterium | reverse complement strand
ACCTCGAGGAGAACGGCGTCCGCGTCCGCTACCTGCACAGCGAGGTGGACACCCTGCGCCGCGTCGAGTTGCTCCGGGAACTGCGGTTGGGGGAGTTCGACGTCCTGGTCGGCATCAATCTCCTGCGCGAGGGCCTGGACCTGCCGGAGGTGTCCCTCGTGAGCATCCTCGATGCCGACAAGGAGGGCTTCCTGCGGTCGGATACCTCGCTCATCCAGACGATCGGCCGCGCTGCGCGCAACGTGAGCGGCGAGGTCCACATGTATGCCGACACGGTGACGGCGTCGATGGCGCGGGCGATCGACGAGACCAATCGGCGCCGGGACAAGCAGATGGCCTACAACGCCGAGCACGGCATCGATCCCGCCCCGCTGCGCAAGAAGATCGGGGACATCACGGATCTGCTCGCTCGGGAGGACGCCGACACCCAGGCGCTGCTGCGAGAGGCAGACGCCCCCGTGCGAGCGCGGTCGATCGCCGGCCAGGATCTCGTGGCGCTCATCGAGGAACTCACTGCGGCGATGCACCAGGCGGCCGCGGACCTTCAGTTCGAGCTCGCCGCGCGATATCGCGACGAGGTGTCGGACCTCAAGCGCGAGTTGCGCGGGATGCAGGAGGCGGGCACCGCGTGAACGTGCCCGCCTGGCTGTGGGTGGCCACGATCGGTGGCCTCGTGGCCGTCATCGTCCTCGATCTCATCCTCGTCGACAGTCGGCCGCATGTCTTCGGGCCGCGAGAGGCCACGCGGTGGGTCCTCATCTACGTCGCGCTCGCGATCGCCTTCGCTGGATTCGTCCTTTGGTATTTCGGGGCGGCGTACGCCGGTCAGTTCGTGGCCGGCTACATCACCGAGTACTCGCTCAGTGTCGACAACCTCTTCGTCTTCATGGTCATCCTGTCCGCCTTCGCCGTGCCCGCCGAGCACCGGCACCGCGTCCTTCTCGTCGGGATCGTCATCGCCCTCTGCCTGCGGGGAGTGCTCATCCTCGTGGGCGCTGAAGCGATCGCACGCTTCGCGGGCACCTTCTTCGTCTTCGGGGCGCTCCTGCTCTACACGGCGATCAAGGTCTGGCGGAGCCACGGCGAGGAGCCCGACCCGGAGGGCAATGCGCTGATCCGGTGGCTCGAGCGACGGGTGCCCACCACGCGGCAGTACCACGGAACTCGGCTCACTGTCCGCATCGACGGCCGACGGCACGTGACGCCCATGCTGCTTGTCATGGTGGCGATCGGCACCACGGACCTGCTCTTCGCCATCGACTCGATTCCGGCGGTCTTCGGCCTCACGCAGGAGGCGTACCTAGTCTTCACCGCCAATGCGTTCGCCCTGATGGGCCTGCGACAGCTGTTCTTCCTCCTCGACGGCCTGTTCTCGAAGATCGTCTACCTCAATCGCGGACTGGCCATCATCCTGGGCTTCATCGGGGTCAAGCTCGTCCTCGAGGCCCTGGCTCTCACCACAGACCTCCCCGTGCCCCATGTCAGCATCGCCGTGTCCCTGGCGGTCATCATCGGGGTCCTCCTCGGCACGACCGTCGTCAGCCTGATCGCCGTACGGCGCAACCCGGCCCTCGTGGCCACGTCGCCGGAGTCGGAGGCCGAGATCACGGCGGCGGCCGACCGCGGCACGGCACTGGAGGACCTGGAGGCCGAGGGACCCCCCGACCCGCGCGCGGAGCCGCCTGCCTCGGGCTAACGTTGACCGTCCGCCTCACCCCGGGAGGGTCCCTTGAGCGTCTCGCTCACCATGTGGCTGATCACGGTCGGCGCCATCCTGGTGCTGGTCGTGATGGACTTCCTCACCGTCAGCCGCAAGCCCCATGAGGTCTCCTTCAAGGAGGCCGCCATCTGGTCGATCTTCTACATCGCGGTGGCCGTGGCCTTCGGGGTGTTCATCTGGGTGTGGCAGGGCAGCGACCTCGGGACGCAGTACTTCGCGGCCTACCTGGTCGAGAAATCGCTGTCGGTCGACAACCTGTTCGTGTTCGTCATCATCCTGGCCCAGTTCGCCGTGCCGAGCATCTACCACCAGCGCGTGCTGCTGGTGGGCGTCGTGCTGGCGCTGGTCCTGCGAGCCATCTTCATCGCGATCGGCGCGGCCGCCCTGGCCGCCTTCTCCTTCACCTTCGTCATCTTCGGCGCGATCCTCATCTGGACCGGGATCCAGCTCTTCCGGCACCGTGATGCCGATCCGGAGCCGAAGGACAACTTCGTCGTCAAGACGGTCCGCAAGTGGTACCCGGTGACGCCGGACTACCACGGGACCAAGTTGTTCGTCCGGATCGACGGCCGGCGCATGATCACCCCGCTCATGCTGGTCATGGTGGCGATCGCCTCGACGGATCTGCTCTTCGCACTGGACTCGATCCCGGCCACCTTCGGCGTGACGCAGGAGCCCTATCTGGTGTTCACGGCCAACGCCGCCGCGCTGCTGGGCCTACGGGCCCTGTACTTCCTGCTCAAGGGCCTGCTCAGCAAGCT
>JALQSY010000025.1 GCA_023264215.1 Candidatus Nanopelagicales bacterium | reverse complement strand
GATCACGGCCCGATCGTTCATGCGGGCGATCGTACGGGCCTAGCCCTTCTGCTCGGCGGCCGTACGAGGGCTGAACTCACGCACCGTGGAACGCGACGCGATCCAGGTCCACCCCGGCTCCCGCTCGGGGGCCGGCTCGGCGACGATCTCCAGGCCGGCACCGGCCGCATTCGGGAAGTCGTCGTTGACGTGCACGACGTTGGTGAACCCTTCGTTCTGCAGCAGGGAGGCCACGGCCGCCGCCCGGTATCCCGAGCCGCAGTACACGTAGACCGGCTTGTCGCGGGGGACGTCGCCGAGTCGGTCGGCGATCTCGTAGAACGGGATGAAATGCGCGCCCGCGACGTGCCCGGCTTCCCACTCCAGGATCTGACGGGTGTCGATGATGTAGGGCGCGTCGGCGCCCGCGACCTCCTGCGCCAGGTCCTGGAAGGAGATCCTGCGCAGGGTCGCGGCCTGGGCCGGATCGTCCAGCCAGAAGTCGGGGCCGCCGACAGCCGCGCCGGTCATCTGGTCGATGCCGACGCGCACCAACTCGCGCTGGGCCTGAGCGACCTGCTCCGGAGTGGCTCCGAGCAAGGTGACCGGGGTGCCCCACGGCATCATCCAGGCCAGGTAGTTGATGAAGGCACCGTCGAGGTCGAAGTTGAGCGACCCCGGCACGTGGCCTGCGGCGAACACCTCGCGCGAGCGCAGGTCGACGATCCACTCACCGCGGCGGGCGCGTTCGCGCAGCTCCGCGGGGTCGACGAGCTCGGGCTGCTCGAGGTTGACCTCGGCCGGGCCGGCGACGTTGGCCGGGCCCATGTGCGCGTAGTAGGCGGGGAAGACGTCGAGGCCGGCCAGCGTCATGTCGACGAAGGCCTCCTCCGACTCGGTCAGCGCTGGGTTGATGACCTTCTCGTGACCGATCGTCGAGGACACCCCCTGCGTCTGGGTCGCCGAGCAGAAGGAGCCGAAGCCGTGCGTGGGAAAGATCGCCGTGTCGTCGCCGAGCTTCTCTGCCAGGCGATGCGCTGAGTGCCACTGATCATGGGCCTGCTTGACGGTCATGTCAGGCGCGACCAGATCGGGGCGTCCGACGCTCCCGTAGAGCAGCCCGCCACCGGTGAAGACGACGCCGTTGTCGCCGATGCGCGCGGCGTAGGACATGTGGTTGGGGGTGTGCCCCGGCGTATGGATGACCTCGACCTGAAGATCCCCGACCGTGAAGGTGTCGCCGTCGTTGACCTGATTGGCGGCGTACTGGATGTCGAAGCCCGCAGGGACGTAGTAGTCCGCCCCGTGCTTGCGCGCGAGCTCGATGCCACCCGATACGTAGTCGTTGTGGAAGTGGGTCTCGGCGACCGCCGCGATCCGCAATCCATGCTCCGCCACGAGGTGCTCGACGCGGTCGATGTCGCGCTGCGGATCGACCACGAGGGCGTTGCGCCCGTCGTGGACGATGTAGCTGCGATCACCGAGTCCGGTGGAATCGAGCGTGATGACATGGGGTACGCCTGGCGTGGTCATGGTGTCAGCCTCCTCGTGGTCCTTCCCGGAAGACTATACCCCCAGGGGTATCCGGCGCAAGGCCTCGGCTGCGGCCCGGGACATCAGCACGGCCGCCTCGGGAGAGGGATGCAGGCCGTCGTAGCTGTAGCCCGAGCGCCAGCCTCCGAGCGGATCGCGCAGCGGCGCGCCCGTGTCGAGCAGGATGACGCCCTCCTGCTCGGCCCATGCCCGGATGGCGTCGCTCACGGCGACCGCGCGAGCGTCGGCCATCGGGTCCGACCGCGGCGGGAGCGTGCACACCGCCATCGGTACGCCGTACACGTCGGCGGCGTCCTTGATCCGCTGCAGGTTCCCCACGACGTACCCGGGGTCGATCTCGCCAGAGACGTCGTTGGTGCCGCCGTGGACGACGAGCAGGTCTGGCCCTAGGGCCAGGGCGTTGTACGCCTGCCCGGCCATCCACGCTGTGGTCATGCCGTTCTCCGCGACCATGCCGCCGTAACGGACGACACCCTCGGTGTCATCGAGCAGGCGATAGAACCATGACCATTCCGTGGCGCCCCCCCACGTGGGATCGACCGTCGCTCCACGCGTGATGGAGTCGCCGAGGAAGACCGCGACCGGGCGCTGCTCGATCGGGATCGGCTCGGTCGACACCGGGGCATCGGTGACCGCCTCTCCCGTCGGCACGGGCCGGGCGGTCGCGCTCTGGCTCGGATCGGGGGTGGCGACCGCGCCCGCGGAGTCGAATCGGGGCGCGAGGGCGGTCGGCCCGGTGGCCGCGGCCACGCCGACCCCGATGAGCACCAGGACGGACGCTGCCGCAGCAAGCCCACGCCACACCCATGCCATGCCCCCATTGAATCCCCGGCGACCGCCTGAGTCGCGCCGGGGTCATCGGTGCGCCGGGGTGATGCGCGCCACTCGCCCGACCCCCCGGCCGCTGTCCGGCCTCACGACGGACGAGATCCTAGAACCCGGCCCGGGGAGATCCTCTGAGCCGCATAGGGATCGCCGCACACGCGCGGGATCCCACAAGGGAGTGATTGATATGTCGCCGTTCGGTTCGGTCTTCGCTTCGTTGCTCACGAAGCAGACCCCCGAGGAGCGGCGCGCCGGCGACCGGGACCGTGCTGAGGCACTGTGGGTCGCCCGCCGCCAACGCGGCTGAGAGAAGCCCGACGGGCGTGGCGCTGCCATCCCCACGGGCTCTTCGGCCTCCCGCCGGGGGGCTCGCCTTCTAGGGTGCCCCTGTGATCATGGACGCTCGGCCTCTGCGCGTCCACTATCCCGCGGACCTGCCGGTCTCGGAGCGACGCGACGACATCGTCGCGGCGCTCCGGGACCATCAGGTGATCGTCGTCGCCGGAGAGACCGGCTCGGGCAAGACCACGCAGGTGCCCAAGATGGTCATCGAGGCGCTGGCGACAGCCATCCCGGATCGTCTGCCCCGCATCGCCCACACCCAGCCACGGCGTATCGCCGCTCGAGCCGTCGCGGAGCGCCTCGCGCAGGAGCTAGGGGTCGAACTCGGGCACGGCGTGGGCTACCGCGTGCGCTTCACCGACCGCACCCGCAAGGACACCGCCATCACGGTCATGACCGATGGCGTCCTGCTCGCCTCCATCCGACGAGACAGGCTGCTGAGGCAGTACGACGCGATCATCATCGACGAGGCGCACGAGCGCTCGCTCAACATCGACTTCCTCCTGGGCTACCTGGCCTGGCTCCTCCCGCAGCGGCCTGACCTGAAGGTGGTCGTGACCTCGGCAACCCTCGATACCGAGAGATTCAGCGCCCACTTCGCGGGCGCGCCGGTCATCGAGGTCTCCGGTCGCGCCTATCCGGTCGACGTGAGGTACCGGCCCTACGACGACATCGACGAGGTCGACGCCGTGACGTCAGCGGTCGATGAGCTCCTCACGGATACCGACGGCGACATCCTGGTCTTCCTCACCGGAGAGCGGGAGATCCGCGACGCGCGTGATGCACTCGCCGACCGGCTCGGTGACAGGGTCGAGATCGTCCCGCTCTACGGCCGGCTCTCCGCCGACGAGCAGCATCGGGTCTTCGCATCCCATGAACGCCGACGCGTCGTGCTGTCGACGAACGTCGCCGAGACGTCGCTGACCGTCCCGGGAATCCGGTCGGTCGTCGACGCCGGCATGGTGCGCATGTCGCGGTTCTCCACTCGACTCAAGGTCCAGCGCCTGCCCATCGAGCCCATCTCCCAGGCAAGCGCGGCCCAGCGCGCTGGTCGCTGCGGGCGCCTCGGACCGGGAGTGTGCATTCGCCTCTACTCCGAGGCGGACCTGCAATCGCGGCCGGCGTACACCGACCCGGAGATCCTGCGCACCAACCTCGCGAGCGTCCTGCTCCAGATGGCAACCCTCGGGCTGGGGGATATCGACGACTTCCCCTTCCTCGACCCACCTGATCGACGCGCGATCGCGGCGGGGATCGCCATCTTGGAGGAGGTCGGCGCCCTGCGCCCGGACCGCGGCACGGCCTCGCTGAAGGACCGCGTCACCGACATCGGCCGTCAGCTGGCACGCCTGCCGGTCGACCCTCGGCTGGGCCGGATGATCGTGCAGGCGGAGCGCGAAGGCTGCCTCGAGGACGTCATCGTCATCGCAGCTGGGCTCGCCATCCGCGACCCCCGCGAGCGTCCCGAGGATCAGGCCGGAGCAGCCGATGCGTCGCACGCGCGCTTCATCGATCCGACCTCGGACCTGCTCACCATGCTCAGGCTCTGGGACCACCTCGAGCAGGCCCAGTCCGGTCAGTCGTCCACGCGATTCAGGGCGCAGTGCCGGCGTGAGTTCATCCACTACCTGCGCGTGCGCGAGTGGCAGGATCTCGTCGCCCAACTGCGGTCCGCGCTCGATCTGCCCACCTCCGACGGATCAGCCGTCGAGCGCCCGAGCGGGCGCGACGGCGACGCCATCCACCGCAGCGTGCTGGCCGGACTCATCTCGCATGTCGGCATGCTCGCGCCCGAGGAGTCCTCCCGGCCCCAGCGCACGACGCGGACCCCGCCGTACCGGGGCGCTCGCGACAGCAGATTCGCCATCTGGCCGGGCTCCGTGCTTGCCAAGACCCGACCAGACTGGATCGTCGCCGCCGAGATGGTCGACACCGGGCGACTGTGGGGGCGCATGGCCGCGCGCATCGATCCGGCATGGATCGAGCCGCTCGCAGGCGCGCTGGCGCAGCGTTCGCACTCCGAGCCGACGTGGTCGCCTCGCCAGGCACGCGCACGCTGCGTCGAGCGCGTGACGGTCCTCGGACTGCCCATCGTGACCGATCGGCGCATCGCCTACGACCGCATCGACCGGGCCGAGGCGCATCGGCTCTTCATCCTCCACGCTCTCGTGCGCGACGAGTGGAGTCACCGCCATCGGGTGCTCCAGGACAACGCCGAGAGGATCGCCGAGCAGCGCGAACGACTGCAGCGCGCGCGACTCCCCGAGGACACCCTCGACGAGCAGTCGCTCGTCGACTTCTACGCGGCAAGGGTCCCCGCGGACATCACATCGGGGCGGGCGTTCGACGCGTGGTGGAGACGCACCCGCGGCTGCTCCCCGGACCTGCTCGACCTCCCGGAGGACCTGCTGCGCGATGTCCCCACCGAGCAGGACTTCCCCGGCGACTGGGGCGGTTTCGCGCTGACCTATCGCTTCGCGCCCGGCGACCCCCGCGACGGCGTCAGCGTGCACGTGCCGGTGGGGGCCCTGCCCAGCCTGTCCGACGAGGCGTTCACCGCGCAGGTGCGCGGGTATCGGGAGGACCTCGTGACGGCGCTCGTGCGCGCGCTTCCCAAGGACGTACGCCGCACCCTCGGACCTGCTCCTGACATCGCGCCTGCCCTCGCCGCCGAGCTGAGCATCGACGACCCACGCCGCTCCCTCAGCGCAGCCGCGCGGGCACTTCGCGGCATCGTGATCGACCCCGCATCCTGGCCCTTCGCCGATGTCCCGGATCACCTGCGCCCCACGATCGTCGTCGAGGACCTGGACGGCCGCGAGATCGCGATCGGCAAGGACATCGCGGCCCTGCGCGAGCAGTGCGGCAGGGCGAGCGCAGCGGCCATCCGGCAGACGAACCCGCACCTGGAGCGCACACACCTCACCGCATGGCCGGACGTATCCCTGACCGCCGACTCGGCGTCGGGGGATCTGGCCGTGCCCGGGCTCGCGGCCGAAGCTGACGGGTCGGTGTCGCTGCGCGTGTTCCCTACACCCGCCGCTCGCGATGCCGAGCACGCGCACGGCGTTGCGGCGCTGCTCGCGCAGCTCGAGCCGCTGCGCGTGGCGGACCTGCGCCTCCGCGATCGCGACAAGCTCGCACTCGGTCGCAATCCGCACGGCTCGGTGGCTGCCCTGCTCGACGACGCGAGCGAGGCAGTGGCCCGCGATCTCATGGATGAGGCCGGTGGCCCTCCGCTGACTGCCGACGAGTTCGATGGCCTGCGCTCGCAATTCCGGCGCCGACGTCCCGCACTCCTGCGGACCCTCCTGCTCGATGCGCTCGACATCATGGAGCCGTGGTGGTCGCTGACCGAGGCCCTCGAACAGGGGGCGCCGCCCTCCCTTGCCGCGGCGTACGAGGACATCGCCGTGCACCTGTCCGATCTCATGGGGCCCCCGGTGCTGACCCGGGTGCGCCAGGCCGGCATCGCGGACCTGGCCCGCTGCCTGCGGGCCCTGCAGCGTCGCCTCGACTCGCTCCCGGCCGATGCCGCACGCGATCTGGTGCGCATGGACCAGGTCCATCGAGTGGAAGATGCCTACCTCGCACTCAGCCCCTCGAAGCGGGCCACTCCCGACGGTCGCGCGATCCTGGCCGACCTCGCGGAGCTGCGGGTCAGCCTGTGGGCGCAGGATCTCGGAACGGCGCGCCCGGTCTCCGTGAAGCGGCTGCTCGACCGCATCGCCGTCCTCAGCCGCCAGTAACACCATCGTCCACGCACGAAATCGACACTTCCACGGCGACGTAAGCGTCGATTTCCTGCATCGCGGGGCCCGCTCGCCGGTCGACCGCCGGCGTCAGCCGCTGAAGGCCGAACTCGGGACGTCCTTCTCGTCGTCGCGGATCGCTGCGATGATCCGATCCGCGACCGCACTCGGATCAATTCCCTGGGGCAGCCTGGGTGCGGTGCCGGACAGCGGGCGCGAGGCGAGGCCGGTCTCGGTGTGGGGAGGTCGGATGTCGAGCAGGCGTATGCCCATGCGCCTGCACTCCCGCATTGCCGCAGCGTCGTAGGCCGCGAGGGCGGCTTTGGACGCCGAGTACGCCGCCATCCCCGCCTGCGGCTGCTCGGCGACGACCGCGCTGATGTGCGCAACGAAGGGATCGCGACCGGCGGCTGCCGACTCGCGCAGTGCCGGGAGCGCCGCACGCAGCAGTCGTATGGGTGCAAGGGTGTTGAGCGTGAACAGGTCGATCATGACCTCGTCGGGCAACTCGTCGACGGCGCCGAAGGCGACGGCCCCCGCGGCGTAGACGATGCCGTCGAGTCCCCCGTACGCCGAGACAGCCGCGTCCACGATCCGGGTCGGGCTGGACGCGAGGCGCACATCGATCGCGACATGCTCCCCCGGAACGCCTGCACCGGCCAGGCGGGATTCGTCCCGGCCGACCAGGGTCAGCCTCGCGCCAGCCTCCGCCAGGCGCGCTGCGATGGGGGCGCCGAGTCCCCCCGTCGCGCCGACGACGATGAGGGATCGGTCTCGCAGATCGGTCATGGCGCCAGCCTCCCACCCCGGGGCGGGCGCAGCACCTTCATGACCGGCCTATGCTGGGATCGCCAGGGGAGCTCGAGGGAACGTCGGGCTGAGAGGGCGGGCGCCACCGCTGACCCATTCACCTGATCTGGGTAATGCCAGCGGAGGGAGCGTCATGAAGCCTGTTGTCCCGACCCTCGTCAGCGCGTTGGTGCTCGCGCTCAGCGCGTGCAGCGGCGCGTCACCTTCCGACTCGCAGGGGTCGATGGCGCCTGCGGAGCAAAGGACCGTCCGCGTCCTCACGCACGACTCCTTCGCGCTCAGCGAAGACCTCGTGACGAGCTTCGAGCAGTCGTCCGGCATCGACGTCGAGTTCATCCCGGCGGGCGATGCCGGCGAGATGGTCAATCGAGCGGTGCTCGCATCCGGGAACCCCGAGGGCGACGTGCTCTTCGGGGTCGATACCACCCTGCTCTCGCGCGCCATCGACGCCGAGGTCTTCGAGCCTTACGTCAGCAGCCCGGAGGCCCTGCGTCCCGAACTGCGCGAGGCCGGGGCAGGCGTCGTCACCCCGATGGACGATGGCGACGTGTGCGTCAACATCGACGACGGGTGGTTCGCCGAGCAGGGCATAGCTCCCCCTGCAACCCTGGAGGACCTTGCCGACCCCCGCTACCGCGGACTCCTCGTCGTGCAGAACCCCGCGACGTCCTCACCGGGCCTCGCCTTCCTGCTCGCCACGATCGACCGGTACGCCGATGAGTGGCCGGACTACTGGCAGAGGCTTCGCGACAATGACGCCCTTGTCGTCAACGGCTGGTCGGAGGCCTACCTCAGCGAGTTCACGGCCGGCGGTGGCGGCGGCGAGCGTCCCCTCGTGGTGTCCTACTCGACCAGCCCACCCGCCGAGATCGTCTACGCCGAGGAGCCGAAGCCCGAGCGGCCGTCGACGTCGATCATGACCGACGGATGCTATCGCCAGGTCGAATTCGCCGGTGTCCTGCGGGGAACGACGGACCCGGAGGCCGCGCGCGCCGTCATCGACTGGCTGGTGTCCCCCGAGGTGCAGGCCGATGTGCCGCTATCGATGTTCGTCTTCCCCGCGCGGGCGGGGGTGCCGCTCCCGGCTGTCTTCCAGGAGTTCGTGACCAGGCCCTCGGACCCCGCAGAGCTCCCGGCCGGTGAGATCGCCGAGCGCCGCGACGCGTGGATCGACGAGTGGACTCAGATCGTGTTGCGATGAGCGTGCGCGCGCGCACCCTCGCCGCGGTGCTGCCACTCGCCGCGGTCATCGCCTTCGTCATCGTTCCCGTGATCGCGGTGATCGCAGCGGGCTTCGGGACATCGGCGCTGGAGACTCTCGCGTCGTCCGTGACCTGGCGCATCGTCGGCTACACGGCAGCGCAGGCGCTCATCAGCACGATCGCGAGCGTCCTCATCGCGATTCCCGCCGCCTACGCGCTCTACCGGCTCAACGTCCCCGGGCGTCGTGTCCTCCTGGCGATCATCACGATCCCGTTCGTCCTGCCGACCGTCGTCGTCGGGCTCGCCTTCCGCGAGCTGCTGCCGTTCCCCGGCACCACGGCCGCCATCATCGTGGCCCACGTGTTCTTCAACGTCGGCCTGGTCGTGCGGATCGTCGGCAGCCTGTGGGGTCACCTCGACCCGCGACTGATCGACGTCGCGACCACGCTCGGGCGCACGCCCGCGCGGGCCTTCGCCTCGGTCACATGGCCTTCACTGCGCCCCGCCGTCCTCGGTGCGGCCGCGCTGGTGTTCCTGTTCACCTTCACCTCGTTCGGCGTCGTCCTCGTGCTCGGAGATCCCGCACTCCCGACCATCGAAGTGGCCGTCTACACCGCGGCCATCCAGAGACTGGACTTCGCGGCCGCCGCCGGACTCGCTCTCCTGCAGTTCGCGATCGTCGCGGCCGTCCTCGTGCTCACGGGCCGACTGCAGGCACGCCAGGCGGTCCAGCAGCGGCTGGGCGACGACGACGTGCGCCGACGCCCGGCGAACGCATTCGACCGCCTGAGCCTGGGCTGGACCTGGCTGCTCGCGCTGGCGATCAGCCTTCCCCTCGGCGCCCTCGTCCTGCGTTCGCTGCGCGTCGGCGATGGCTGGGGGCTGACCTGGTACGCCGAGGCGTTTACTCCCTCCGATGCGACGACTCGGGCGGCATCGGCCCTGGAGTCGGTCGCGCTGTCGCTGCAATACGCCGTTGCCGCGACCGCGATCGCTGCCGTCCTGGGGGTGCTTGCATGCGTCGGCATCCTGGCGGCCGGGCGCTCATCCTCGTGGCTGGACGGCACGCTCGCCCTCCCGCTCGGCGTCTCGGCAGTCACCATCGGCTTCGGCCTGCTGCTGGTCTCCGTCCGGGGACCGGTGGACATGCGCGGATGGTGGGTGCTGGTGCCCGTCGGCCAGGCCATGGTGGCCATGCCGATCGTGATCCGGGTCGTGCTTCCGCTGCTGCGATCCATCGACCCGCGGATGCGCCAGGTCGCCGCGACCCTCGGCGCCCCGCCGCTGCGCGCCTGGTGGGCCACTGACGGAGCGCTCACCCTGCGCGCCTTCGCCGTCGCGAGCGGACTCGCCGCCGCGGTAGCCCTCGGCGAGTTCGGCGCGACGGCGTTCCTCGTCCGACTGGACACGCCCACCGTCCCGGTCCAGATCGTCCGACTGCTCGGCCGGCCGGGTGAGGCGAACCTCGGCGTCGCCACCGCGCTGGCCGTCATGCTGCTGCTCGTGACGGTGATCATCGTCGCCGTGGCCGAGCGACTGCGCCCGCGGCGCGGGGCGGGGTGGTGAGGACGATGGCCGGACTGCGCGTGCGCGACCTCTCGGTCGACTACGACGGCCGCCCCCTGTTCTCCCACCTGGACCTCGACGTAGGGCCTGGCGAGATCGTCGCACTCCTCGGACCCAGCGGATCGGGCAAGAGCTCGCTGTTGCGGTGCATCGCCGGCGTCCAGGCGCCCGATGCCGGCACGATCAGCTGGGACGGGACCGACATCACGGGCACGCCGGCTCACCGTCGGCGCATCGGCCTGGTCTTCCAGGATCCGCTTCTCTTCCCCCACCGCAACGTGGCCGGGAATGTCGCCTTCGGCCTGACACGCCCCGACTCGCAGAGGGTGGCCCAGTTGCTGGACCTGGTCGGGCTGCCCGACTTCGAGCCGCGTGACGTCGCGACCCTGTCCGGTGGAGAGGCGCAGCGAGTCGCCCTGGCCCGGGCCCTGGCCCCGTCTCCGGTGCTGCTCCTCCTCGATGAGCCATTCGGGGCACTCGATCGCGACCTGCGCGATCGCCTGGCGGTCGACGTGCGGGACCTCCTGCGCCGCACGGGAACCCCGGCGATCCACGTGACCCACGATCACGAGGAGGCGGACCTGGTCGCCGACCGCATCGTGCGGCTTGCCAACCCCGGGGACGAGGCCTAGCCTGCTCACTGAATACTTTGATGTCCAAGTATCCAGTGTCCGACGGGAGGTGACACAGCGATGGTCGAGCGTCCCCTCCGATTCGTCACCGCGGCGAGCCTGTTCGACGGCCACGACGCCGCGATCACGATCATGCGCCGCATCCTGCAGTCGCAGGGCGCCGAGGTGATCCATCTGGGCCATGACCGCAGCGTCGCCGAGGTCGTACGCGCTGCGATCCAGGAGGACGCCGACGGCATCGCCGTGTCGTCCTACCAGGGCGGTCACACGGAGTACTTCACGTACCTGCGCGATTCCCTGGATGCGGCCGGCGCGGCCCACATCGGCGTCTACGGCGGAGGTGGCGGAGTCATCCTGCCCGATGAGATCGCCCATCTCGCGGATCGCGACGTACGCATCTACTCCCCGGAGGACGGTCAGCGCCTGGGCCTGGTGGGGATGATCGACGACATGCTCACGACGTGCCGTGGGCGCGTGCGGCCGGACGGCTTCGTGATGGAGACGGTCCTCACCGGCGATGAGGTCGCCCTCGGCCGAGTGCTCACCGCCATCGCCGACGGCCGTCTCGGCCCCGCCGACACCGACGCGCTCGCGGGCTCGGCCCAGCGCAGCGGCGTACCCGTCCTGGGCATCACGGGCACGGGAGGCTCGGGCAAGTCGAGCCTCACCGACGAGATCGTGCGGCGCGTGCGGCGCGACAGCGGCGGCAAGGTGCGCATCGCCGTGCTCGCTGTCGATCCGACACGTTCCCGCGGAGGCGGTGCACTGCTCGGCGATCGGATCCGGATGAACTCGACGGCCGACGAGGGCGTGTTCTTCCGCTCCATCGCCACGCGCGGCGCCGGCTCGATCCCCGATCACCTGCCCGTCGCCGTGGATGCGTGCGCGGCAGCCGGATACGACCTCGTCATCGTCGAGACCCCCGGGATCGGCCAGGGCGATCGTGCGATCGCTGACGTCTGCGACGTGGCGCTCTACGTCATGACACCCGAGTTCGGCGCCGCGACCCAACTCGAGAAGATCGACATGCTCGACTACGCCGATGTCGTCGCGATCAACAAGTTCGATCGGCGAGGGGCACTCGACGCCCTGCGCGACGTCTCCCGGCAGCTCCTGCGCAATCGCGGCGAGTTCCACGCACGCTGGGAGGACATGCCGGTGTTCGGCACATCGGCCTCCCGCTTCGACGATGACGGCGTCACGGCGCTCACGCATCACCTCGAGCGCGAGCTCGCGGCCCGCGGACTGCGCATGGACCTGCCCAAGGCGGCGGACGGCCGTATCACCAGCGCGGGGACCGGCCCCGTACCGGCGGATCGCGTGCGCTACCTGGCAGAGATCGCCAACACTGTGCGCGACTACCACCGCGTGACGGCGGAGCAGGCTCGCATCGCCGACGAGGCGACGGCACTCGAATCAGCCCACTCGATCACCGGGATCGCCCCGCTGGCAGATGAGGCGGCCGAGCGCAGGGCACGTCTGCTCCCCGAGATCGCGCGCGGCCTCGCAGGCTGGGCCGCCGACGTCGCGGCGGTGCGCGATGATCCGGCCTCGTGGCGCACGACCCTGTCGGGCACGCGGATCTGCCGCATCGGCATGCCGAGGGGCAGCGGCGCCGGAGACCTGGTCCGCTATCTGCGCTCGGAGAATCGCCCCGGCCACTTCCCCTACACCGCGGGTGTCTTCCCGCTGAAGCGCGACGGCGAGATGCCCGCGCGGATGTTCGCCGGCGAAGGCGACCCGGCACGCACGAACCGGCGATTCCACCTCCTGGCAGATGACCAGCCCGCCACCCGGCTCTCCGTGGCCTTCGACTCCGTCACGCTCTACGGACGCGACCCCGACGAGCGACCCGACATCTACGGCAAGGTGGGCACGTCCGGTGTCAGCATCGCCACGATCGACGACATGCGGGCGCTCTTCCGGGGCTTCGACCTGTGCGACCCGGCCACGTCGGTCTCGATGACGATCAACGGTCCCGCCCCCACGATCCTGGCGATGTTCCTGGCCTGCGCCATCGACGACCAGATCGAGCGGGCAGAGTCCGCGCGAGGGCCCCTGGGCGCTGCCGAGCGAGCCGAGGTGGCCGCACGCACGCTGGCGACGATCCGCGGCACGGTGCAGGCCGACATCCTCAAGGAGGACCAGGGCCAGAACACGTGCATCTTCTCGACCGAGTTCGCGCTGAGGTGCATGGCCGACATGGAGCAGTGGTTCATCGACCACGACGTGCGGTCGTTCTACTCCGTGTCCATCTCCGGCTATCACATCGCCGAGGCAGGAGCCTTGCCGATCACCCAGCTCGCGTTCACGCTCGCCAATGCCTTCACCTACGTCGAGGCCTACATCGCGCGCGGGATGTCCGTCGACGACTTCGCGCCCCACTTCTCGTTCTTCTTCTCCAACGGCATGGACGCGGAGTACACCGTGCTCGGCCGCGTCGCACGACGCATCTGGGCGATCGCGTTGCGGGATAGGTACGGCGCAGGCTCACGGGCGCAGCGCCTGAAGTACCACATCCAGACGTCGGGCAGGTCGCTCCACGCCCAGGAGATGTCCTTCAACGACATCCGCACGACACTGCAGGCGCTGTGCGCCTACTACGACTCGTGCAATTCGCTCCACACCAACGCCTACGACGAGGCCGTGACCACCCCGACGGATGCCTCCGTCCGTCGGGCGCTCGCGATCCAGCTCATCATCGACTCCGAGTGGGGACTCGCGGGCACCGACAACCCGCTCCAGGGGTCGTACGTCGTCGAGGAGCTCACCGACCTGGTCGAGGAGGCGGTGCTCGCGGAGTTCGAGCGCCTCACCGAGCGCGGCGGGGTCCTCGGGGCGATGGAGACCGGCTACCAGCGCGGCCGCATCCAGGACGAGTCCATGGAGTACGAGCGGCGCAAGCACGACGGGTCGCTCCCGATCATCGGCGTGAACACCTTCCTCGACCCCGACCCGGCGTACGAGCCCCCCGAGGCCGTCTCACGGGCGACGGAGGCCGAACGCGCCGGGCAGGTAGCGCGCCTGCGTGACTTCCATGATCGTCACCGCGATGCGTCAGCGGCTGCGCTCGAGGATCTCCAGCAGGTCGCGCGCGAAGGGGGCAACACCTTCGCGGCCCTCATGCAGGCGGTGCGGACCTGCTCGCTGGGCCAGATCACCCAGGCCTTCTTCGAGGTCGGCGGGCAGTACCGGCGGGGCATGTGACCGGCGACCCCATCGCCCTCGCCGAGGCCCACTGGCGTGAACGCGGCTGGAGCGAGGCCGCAGAGGGCATGCGCCTCGTCACGACGATCACACGCGTGCAGCAGTTGGTGCACCACCGCATCGACGCGCTGCTGCAGCCCGACCTCACCTTCGCGCGCTACGAGATCCTCATGCTCTTGGACTTCAGTCGTCGCGGCGGGCTGCCCATGTCGGTCATCGGCTCACGCCTGCAGGTCCATGCGGCGTCCGTCACGAGCGCGGTCGACCGCCTCGAGCGCGACGGCTTCGTCTCGCGGGCACCGGGAGCCGACGATCGTCGCCGGGTCATCGCGAGCATCACCGCGGCAGGCCGCCGCCGGGCGCGATCGGCGACCCGCCTGCTCAATGACGAGGTGTTCGGCGACGTGGGGGTCACGGCCAGCGAGGTGCGTGCGATGACGCGCACCCTGGACCGGATGCGCCGCCACCTCGGCGATGACGGGGTTGGTCGCTAGCGAGCAGCCAGCGGCTGCGGAGCCCTGGTCGCAGCCTTGCCGAGGCGGCTACGGGTCCCGAGTTCCTCGGCCATGAACTCGCGGAGCAGGTCGATGGCGGCGAGCACCTTGTCACTGCGCAGGGAGTAGAGCACGTGCGGCCCCTGACGGTTGGCCTCCAGCACTCCGCGCTCGCGGAGGATCGCAAGGTGCTGGGAGCAGTTGGGCTGGCCGATCCCGAGAGCATCGGCCAGCTCGCCCACCGTCAGGGGTCCGTCACGCAACTCGTTGATGATGAGCAGGCGCTTGGGATCCGCGATCGCCTTGCACAGTCGTGCATGCAACTCGTGGATCTCCAGCGCCGTCTCACGGTCCATCGTCTATCGCCCCTGCCCTACGGCTTGCACTTCTGGGTGTCGACGCGCGGCGTGATGGCCGAGACGTTGAGGCGATTGAAGGGACTTGGCGAATTCGTCGACTTGAAGTTGAGCTTGCCCTTCTCCAGCGGGTCCCATGTCGAGTTGACCAGCTTGGACAGGGACGGGGCGTTGCGGAAGAACTTCACGCCGGTCTCCGTCGTGATGACGAAGTACGCCTGGCCACCGGCATAGGTGTTGGGCACCCACGCCATGCGGACCTTCTTGCCGCCGATCGTCTTGTCCATGTCGTTGGTGTACTGGCTCTCGACCGACTCGTGGCAGATCTTGCCGTCCTGCACCGCGATATCCCAGTTGGCGATGGCGCCGGTGACGTCGTCGCCGACCTTGCCCTTGGGCGACCAGTTGATGCGCGCCCACACCTTCTTGGAGTTGTTGCCCGTGGCGAAGCGGCCGGTGAAGGAATAGCCCGCCGCGTGGTCGACGAGCGCATCATCGGCGATGAAGACGTACGGCGTGGTCCTGACGGCCTGGCGGGACGGCAGGTTGGGCTTGAGGACCTGAGCGCGGACGATCGTCTGCGCAACCTTGATCGAACTCTCATTGGCCCACTTCGCCGCCTCGGACGGCTTCAGCGGCAGGCGGGTGCCGTCACGCAGGATCAGCGCCGACGGCGGCTGGCCGTACGACGCGCGGAAGAGCACGCCGTAGACCATCTCCGGCTTGTCAGCAGGCAGCCGGACGTTGGGCGAGCCCTTCTGGACCCACACCAGCCCGCAGACCGGCGTGGCCTGACCGATGACCAACGTGGTCCCGGCCATGCGCTCGCACGCCTGCGGGTTGGTCACCGGGGCGGCCGAGGCCGACCCGGGGATGACGGACATGGTGACGCCGATCGCTGCTGCGGCAGCCAGCGTCCCGACGAGTGTGCGCTTCATGACGGGATCCTCCTACGGCTTCAGCGAGCACTTGGTGACGGCGCTGCCCGCGCGCACGTCGTTGACGAGGATCTTCATCAGGCCGGCATCGGAGCTGGCGAGCGTGAAGTTGATCTTGCCGGGCTTCCACACGCGCTGGGTGAGCTCGAGCGCCGTGGGCGCGGGGCGGGTGAAGAGCGCGTTGGTCTCGGTGCGCATCGTCAGGCTCGAGCCGCCCTGACTCTTGGACAGACCGGGATTCCAGCCCATCTCGAGCTTGCCCTTCTGGCCGAAGCGCTGCTTGACCAGGTCGGCATGCTGCTTGGTCATCGCGGGCTTGCACTGTCCGGCCTCGAGGACGTTCTGCTTGTAGTTGGCGATCACGCCGCGCAGGCCGCCGTTCGAGGACAGTCCGGGCGCCCAGTCGATGCGTGTCCAGATCGAGATCTGGTTCTTCGATCCCTTGGCGTTGTTGGTCTTGCCAATGAAGGACTTGCCCGCGAAGCGGTCGGTGATCGCGTCATCGGTGATGAAGAGTTGCGGGAAGGTCTTGCCGATCCTGTTGTTGACGATCTCCGCCTTGACGATCGTCTGGGCCGCCTTGGTCGGGCCCACCGAGAGCCAGCGAC
>JALQSY010000259.1 GCA_023264215.1 Candidatus Nanopelagicales bacterium | reverse complement strand
CACCCGAACCAGAAGGGAGTGAGTCCGCCACCGGGCTCGACGTACTTCTCCTGCAGCCAGCCGAAGAGAATCATAGAGACGTTGACACCGAAGATCGCGATAATTGCGGCTACATCGAAGATGCCGACGATCTGCGCGATGAGCACGATCATGATCGATGAGCTCAGGGAGTACTCCACCCACCGGAAGTAGTTGTGGCGCTCGAGCAGGCCCGCGACATAGCGGCCGTAGAAGAGCGGACTTGCGACAAGGAAGTGGAACAGCGCCGAAAGGCCGAAGAATGCCGCGACACCCCAGGCCACCCGGACATCGAGGAGCGTCACCGGCTCGGACAGCGGAGTGCCCGGGGGGCCCTCCATGTACGCCGCGGTGATCGGCAGCGTGAAGTCGGTCGCCAGCACCAGGATGAGGATCATCTGGATCAGGTGCGCGAAGCCGGCGATGACATTGAGCCGGCGCAGGCCGCGCATCTGCTTGGCGGTGGCCTCGTCCATCTCGATCACGGTGACGGTCATGGATCCAGTGTGGCCACTACCCGTGAATCCCGTGCCGAGGACGCGCGGAGCGGATCAGACATTCCAGCGGGAAATGACTGCCTGCGTGCGTTCCCAGCCCAGGACCGACAGGCCCCCGGCGCTCAGGGCCCACAGTCGGCCATCCCTCGCGGGCAGGTCGAGCCACACCGCGGTGAGCATCCGCAGCAGGTGCCCGTGGGCGACGAGCAGGCAGTCGCGGCCGGCGAGGATCTCGGGCATGCAGCGCTCGATGACCCGCTTGGCCCGTACGCCGACCTCGATCGTCGTCTCGCCCGGCGTGTCACCCGGCCGCACCATGTCATCCCAGACGGTCCAGTCCGGATCGCCGAGTTGCTCGCGGATCTGCGCGGTGGTGAGGCCTTCCCACGCGCCGTAGTCCCACTCGATGAGGTCCGGATCGATCGCGTCGACCTTCACGCCGGCGAGTTCGGCGGTCTGTCGCGCGCGCGAAAGAGGTGAGGACAGCACCAGGGCAAAGTCATGTCCGTCGAGGTCCTTGGCGCGGGCACGCGCGACGGCCTCACCGGCCGCACTCAGCGGGATGTCGGTCCGGCCGGTGTGCTTGCCGGCCGACGCCCACTCGGTGTCGCCGTGGCGCAGCAGCCAGAGCTGCCCGCGGGAGTCCGACATATCGCGAGACTAGCGAGTCGCGCGACAGCCAGGGGCTGATCGGCGATCTAGGCTGATCGACGTGCGCGACCGCATGATCACGCCGGGTGTCTACCTGCTGACGGCCGTCTGCGGCCTCATCGACGCGGCGAGCTTCCTGGCTCTCGGCGGCGTGTTTGCCGAGATCATGACCGGCAACATCATGTTCCTGGCCTTCCAGATCGGCCAGGGCGGCGGCTGGGAGGTCGTCCCGCGATTCCTCGTGCCCCTCGCGGCCTTCAGCGTCGGTGCGGTGGGCTGCGGTTTCCTGCTGATGAACCCCCGCTTCGGAGAGCGCCGACGGCAGGCCTTCGTCGTCGTCGCCGTCCTCGTCGCAATCGCGACGCTCCTCACCCTCGTATGGATGCCCGCGCCCGAGGGCACGGAGGCGATGGTCGTCGTCGCCATCCTCGCCTTCGCGATGGGGATGCAGAACGCCGCAGTCCTCTACCACGCGGTCCCCGACGTGGCGACCAACGTCATGACGCTCACCCTGGTCCGACTGCTCTCCAATTGGTCCGTGGTCGGGGGCAGCAACCAGCGCTGGCAGTACCGAGTCGCGTCGCTCAGCGTCTTCTTCGTCGCGGCCCTGATCGGTGCGGCGCTCGTGCGGATCAGCGCCAGCGCGGCACTGATCGCGGCACTCGTCGTCTACCTCGTGGCCCTGCCCTTCCTCATCCTCGGCCGGTCACCGGCCGACCGGCCGGCTGCCTGACTCGCTGCCTCATGGCAGGCCTTGGATAGCCTGCCGCCATGGCTCTCACGCTCACCGAGCATGAGCAGGCGATGCTGGCGGGGGAGCACGGGCCTGCTGTCGCGCTGTCGATGCGCATCGTCACCGAGCTCGGCCGCATCCGCGGCGCCGAGCGCCTGGTCGACGTTGAGTCGGTCCACATCGACGGCTGCATCTTCTACGGCCAGGCAGGACTCGACTTCGCCCGCAAGCTGGTCGACCTGGGCGGCAAGGTCATCGTGCCCACCACTGTCAATGTCGGGTCCGTTGATCTCATCCATCCGTCGCTCATCCTCACCAACACCGAGCACGAGAAGTGGGTGGCGCAGGGCGGTCGCGACCTCATGCAGGCGTATGTCGACCTCGGCTGCCGACAGACCTGGACCTGCGCGCCGTACCAAATGGACTCCCGCCCCGGAGTCGGCGAGCACATCGCCTGGGCCGAGTCCAATGCCATCGTCTTCGCCAACTCCGTGCTCGGCGCTCGAACCGATCGCTACGGCGACTTCATCGACATCGCCGCCGCCATCACCGGCAAGGCGCCGTGCGGTGGCCTGCACCGGGACAAGGAGCGCTACGGCGACCTCAT
>JALQSY010000258.1 GCA_023264215.1 Candidatus Nanopelagicales bacterium | reverse complement strand
CCTCCCCGACTTCACCGGCATGTGGCAGCGCATGCTGGCAGGAGCCTGATGGCACGCGGGCGCGGACGCGACCTGGACGAGGATGACGTCCGGGTGCGCCCCTCGCGCGGCAAGTCCCGGCCGCGCACCAAGGACCGACCCACTCACGCCGGTGCTGCGCCAGCCATGGTCGTCGCAGTCGACCGCGGCCGCTTCACGTTGGCGGACGAGCAAGGCGCGCAGGTGCTGGCGGTCAAGTCCCGCGAACTCGGCCGCAAGGGGGTAGTCGTCGGTGACCGGGTCGCCTTCACCGGCGGCGGTAGCAGCGTCGACGACCTCGCACGCGTCGTTCGCATCGACGACCGCCGCACGGTGCTCCGCCGGACGGCCGACGATGCCGACCCCGTCGAGCGCGTCATTGTCGCCAACGCCGACCAACTCGGCATCGTCGTTGCGGTCACCAACCCCGAGCCGCGATTCGGATTCATCGATCGGGCGCTTGTCGCGGCGTACGACGCCGGCATTGCGCCCCTTCTGATCCTGACGAAGGCCGACCTCGCCGACGCACAGTCGCTCATCGATGCCTACGAGGCCCTCGACGTCCCGGCCGTCGCCGTCGCCCGCGGAGAAGGCAAGGCGCCGCTTTCGGCCGACCTCGACTCGGTGCGTGATCATCTCCGAGGCCAGGTGACAGTACTCGTGGGCCAGTCAGGCGTGGGCAAGTCGACCCTGGTCAATGCCCTCGTGCCCGGCGCCGACCGCGCTACCGGCCGCGTCAACGATGTCACCGGCAGAGGGCGGCACACCTCGACGTCTGCGGTCGCGCTCGCCCTGCCCGAGGGCGGCTGGATCGTGGATACGCCCGGGGTGCGTTCGTTCGGTCTCGCTCACGTCTCCCCGGATACGGTCGTGCGCGCCTTTGACGATCTTGCGCCCGGTCTCGATGCCTGTCCTCGCGGCTGCACTCACGATGAAGAGGAGTGCGGGCTGGACGCCTACGTCGACGGGGATGCCCACCTGGGTGCGCGGCTGGATTCTCTGCGGCGCCTGCTCGCCAGTCGAGGTGCGGGCGACGACGCCTAGCAGGCCCCCCAGAGCCCAAGGCCTGCCGCCTGGGCCTCCCGCTCGACTGCTTGGAACTCGCGCTGATGGGCGTACCCGTCGGTGTAGGTCACTTCCTCGGCGAAGCCCTCAGCAATGAGGATCTCGTTGAGCATTGTCTGCTGATCGAGCCAGACGAAGGCGAGAGTGCGGTCGTACTTGTCCGTCAGGCCCGACGCCTCGTCGTACTCCAGCCAGACCTGTCCGCCCTCGACCAGCCCCTTGGTTCGCACTGATGCCTCGGGCCCGAAGCACTCGACGGGCCGATCGGGCGCGACGGTTTCCGGCGTGTCCAGGCCGATGAAGCGGATCACGATCTCCTCGCCATTGCGATTGACGCGGATGGTGTCTCCGTCGACAGCGCGGACCACCGGGTAGGGGCCATGCAGCGTGCCCGGCGCCGTATCGGCACCGGCAGATGTGCATGCGGTGAGCAAGCCCAGGACGACAGCGCCGAAGGCGGCGATAAGTGAGCGCACGTCAGCCGGGCTGGGTGTTGTCGATGATGGCCTTCCAACTCGCCTCCGCACCGGAGTGCCCGGTGCGAATCGTCCAGCCGGTCGTGATGAGCGCGGCAACGATGACGACGACGGCCACGATCTGCGTGAGCAGATCACGCGCGCCGCGTCGATCGAGCAGCCACAGCAGCAGGAGGACCACGAAGAAGCCGACGGCAATGAAGGGGAGCAGCGCGCCCGCCTCCGCGTGCTCCTCGGGGTTGCCCACGCGCTCGGCGAACTCCTCACCGGAGATGCGGCTCATGAACGCCGCAATCGTGCCGACCGCGGCAACGGCGACCACGATGGGGCCAAAACGGATCGAGAAGCGCTGCGAGATGCCCATGACGATCGCCCCGATGGCGGCCAGGGGCAGGAGGACGACCGCCGCGTGCACCACGAGGACGTGAGTGGGCAAGCCGAAGAGCGTGTCGGACATGTCCCCAGGCTACGACGATCGGCGTCCCTGTCACGGCTACGGTGTGGGCGTGGCGAATCCCGCGAACCTGCACTCCGACCTGGCCCTGGCCCTGGAGATGGCGAACGAGGCAGATGCCCTCACCATTTCGCACGCCATGCGACACGATCTGCGCATCGAGACCAAGCCGGACATGACGCCGGTCACGGAGGCCGACCAGGCAACCGAACGGCTCCTGCGCGACACGATCGCGTCCCAACGGCCAGCCGACGCGATCGTTGGCGAGGAGTACGGCGGTGACGCCGCCATGGGTCGGCGCTGGATCCTCGATCCGATCGATGGCACCAAGAACTACGTCCGCCGAGTCCCGGTGTGGGCGACACTCATCGCCCTCGCCGACGACGATGTCGTGCAGGTCGGGGTTGTCAGCGCGCCAGCCCTCGGTCGACGCTGGTGGGCTGCGCGCGGGCACGGCGCGTGGACGACAGGGCCGGAGTCACCTGAGCCGCGCCGG
>JALQSY010000257.1 GCA_023264215.1 Candidatus Nanopelagicales bacterium | reverse complement strand
CGGATCCTCTCGGCGCAGCGCATCGAAGGTCGCCCACGGCGGACCGGACTCAAAAAGGTCGAGATCGGCGAGCGTGACGTCTGACTTCACCGACGGCGCTGACATGCGGCCTCCCCACACGCGGACCAGATCGTTCGGGCCCGAACTATCTGACGATAGTGCCAGATGTTCGGGCCCGAACGGAAGGTTCTGCGAGACTTCCGCCATGGCCGGCCCCCACACCCTGGCCGAGACCGAACGGCAGGTGGCCGACCGGCTCGGTGACCTCACCCTCGACTACGAGGCGATGGCCGTGGTCTCCAACCTCTTCCGGGCGGCCAACGCCGTGCGCAACCACCTCGAGCGCACCGTGCTTGCCCCGGCCGACCTCACCTGGACGGCATTCGTCGTCATGTGGGTCGTGTGGATCTGGGATCGGGTCGAGACGCGCACCATCGCGGCGGAGGGCGGCTTCTCCAAGGCCACGCTCTCCGGTGTGCTGACGACGTTGGAGGGCCGGGGCCTGGTCGAGCGCTCACGCAGCGAGACCGACGGTCGCCTCGTCGACGTGACGCTGACGCCCAAGGGCACCAAGCTCATGCGTGCCCTCTTCCCCAAGTTCAACGCCGAGGAGCGCGCCGTCACGCGTCACGTTGAGGACCTCGGCAGTGCCGCGAGCATCCTGCGCGCACTCACCCTCGCCACGGAATAGTCGTGGCCTACGACGTCGCCGTCATCGGGGGAGGGATCGTCGGCCTTGCCCTCGCCGACGCGTGGTTGACGCGCTATCCGGAAAGCTCGGTGCTCGTCCTGGACAAGGAGGAGCACCTCGCCACGCACGCATCGGGGCGCAATTCAGGGGTGCTCCACGCCGGCTTCTACTACGCGCCGGACTCGCTCAAGGCCCAGCTCACGCGGCGCGGCAACCAGATGCTCAAGGCCTTCTGCACCGAGCGCGGCGTCCGCGTGCGCGAGACCGGCAAGGTCGTGGTCACCACCTCGGGCGATCAACTCGCTCAGCTCGATGAGCTCTACGCGCGGGGGCAGGTCAACGGCGTGCCCCTGGAGATGATCGACGAAGCGGCGCTGCGAGAGATCGAGCCGCTCGCAGGCACGCACGAGCGAGCGATCTGGTCGCCGTCGACCGCGGTGGCCGATCCGGTCGCCGTTGTCGAGGCGCTCGGCGAGCGGGTGCGCGAGCGCGGCGGCGAGATCCGACTCGGCACGCCGGTCACGGCGGCCGGACCCGGCTGGGTGCGTACGCCGACCGGCAGCCTCGGCGTAGGCCACATCATCAACGCAGCGGGGCTGTACGCCGATCGCGTCGCGCACTGGTTCGGCGTCGGGGAGGACTACCGGATGCTGCCGTTCAAGGGGCTGTACTGGTACTCCGACTGGCCCGAAGGCCGGCTGCAGCGCCACGTCTATCCCGTGCCCGACCCACGCAATCCCTTCCTCGGCGTGCACCTCACCGTGACCGTCGACGGCCGCACCAAGGTCGGGCCGACAGCGATTCCGTCGCTGTGGCGGGAGGATTACGCCGGTCTGCGTGGCCTGTCGCCACGCGAAGTCGCCGAGGTCGCGCGCCTGTATCCGCGCTTCCTGCGCTCACCGCACCATGACGTGCCCGGGCTGGTGCGCAGCGAGTTGCCCAAGTACTCGCGCCGCTACCTCGTCGCGCAGGCGAGCGCGCTGGTGCCCAGCGTGCGACCCGAGGACTTCCGCGAGCGCGGCCGTGTCGGCGTACGTGCTCAACTGCTGCACGTGCCGACGGGCAGGCTCGAGATGGACTTCGTCGTCGAGCCGGGCGAGCGCTCTACGCACGTCCTCAACGCCGTATCCCCGGCATGGACATCCAGCCTGGCGATGGCCGAGTGGATCGTCGAGCGGATCACCGCGTAGGGGCGCATCCGGCCCGAGTTCGGGAGTTCGAGCGAGGAAACCTGCACCAAACTCCCGGACTTCGGGTGGATCAGCGGGCGGCGTCGACCAAGGCGCGCAGAACCCCGAGTTGACGCGGATCCTCGTGCGCGGTGTCCTCCGGATGCCATTGCACGCCGAATGCCCAGCCAGCCGAGTCGATTGTGATCGCCTCGATCGTGCCGTCCTCGGCGCGTCCGACGATCTCGAGGCCCTCGCCAAGACGATCGATGCACTGGTGGTGATAGCACGACGCGGTGATCGGACCAGGCTCGATGCCCGCCGGGCCACGCTCGATGACGACGTCGTGCACGACATGGCGATGGTGCTCATCCATGTGCTGCACGAGCGTGCCTCCGCGCAAGACGTTGACGACATGCAGTCCGCGGCAGACCGCGAGAGTCGGCACGCCGTGCTCGAAGCAGTACGCCGCGAGCGAGAGGTCCGCCTCGTCCTGCAACTCATCCACGTCGTACACCTCGGGGTGCACCTCGGTCTCGCCATAGCGGGCCGGGTCGATGTCAGCGCCGCCACACAGCAGCACACCGTCGATGCCCTGCAGCCGCTCGGCCCAGTCCATGCCATCGGGAGCAGCAAGCAGCGTCACCGGCTCAGCGCCAGCGAGCCAC
>JALQSY010000256.1 GCA_023264215.1 Candidatus Nanopelagicales bacterium | reverse complement strand
CAGACCGGTGTCGTCTGCCAACCCGACGGCACGGTCTGCCAGATGTAGGCGATGCCGGCGTTGACGATCTCGAGCACGACGTAGCCGAAGACCAGGCCGATGACGGCGGCGACCAGCATCGCGGGGAGCGGTCGCCGTGTTGGCGCGTGGACGGGGTCGGCCGGGGTCATGGGGGATACCCAACCATCGTCGACGATTGACTCACCGGGCGTGGGGCCAGAGCAGGCGGCCGAGGAAGCCCGCGGCAGCACCGAGGCCGAAGATCACGAGGCCGAGCATCACGGTGCCGACGAAGGAACTCCCCTGATCGGAATCAGCCACGCCGCTCACCCCTTTGCACCATCGGACCCGGCATCCGTCAGCATAGAGACCACGCGGCTCCATAGTGGCGAGTCGATGAGGTGCACGAGGGAGGTGCGCGATGAGCGGTGGTTCACGTCTCGATCCCTGGGTGGACTCCTACGCTACGCGCGCCCGGGGGATGACCGCCTCGGAAATCCGGGCCCTCTTCGCCGTCGCATCACGTCCCGAGGTCGTGAGCCTCGCCGGGGGCATGCCCTTCGTCCAGGCCCTGCCACTCGATGCTCTTGCCGAGACAGCCGCGCGACTGGTGCGCGAACGTGGCGCGGAAGTCCTGCAGTACGGCTCCGGGCAGGGTGATGTCACGCTGCGCGGGCAGATCCTGGATGTCATGAGCGAGGTCGGCATCACCGCGCATCCTGATGACGTCATCGTGACGACCGGCTCACAGATGGCCTTGGATCTCGTCACGCGCGTCTTCTGCGATCCCGGTGATGTCGTGCTGGTCGAAGCTCCGTCCTACGTGGGTGCACTCGGTGTGTTCCGCGCCTACGAGTGCGACATCGTCCACGTCCCCATGGACGACGAAGGGCTCGTCCCTGCCGCCCTCGAGGAGACGATCGCGCGCGTGCGCGCCGAGGGCAAGCGCATCAAGATGCTCTACACGATCCCGAGCTTCCATAACCCCGCCGGCGTGACGCAGGGGGCCGATCGTCGCCAGCAGATCCTTGCCATCGCCCAGCGGGAGGGCCTGCTCATCCTCGAGGACGACCCCTACGGCCTGCTCGGCTTCGAGGGCGCGCCTCCCCGCGCGATCCGCGCCGATGATGATCAGCAGGTCGTCTACCTCGGCTCCTTCTCCAAGACCATCGCCTCCGGACTACGCGTCGGCTGGGCCGTCGCCCCACACGGTGTCCGGGAGAAACTCGTCCTCGCCGCAGAGTCGGCGGTGCTGTGCCCGTCCAACTACGCCCAGCTCACGGTGAGCGACTACCTCGCCACCCAACCGTGGCGCGAGCAGGTCAAGGTCTTCCGTGAGCTCTACCGCGAGCGCCGCGATGCGCTGCTCGACTCGATGGAGCAGCTGATGCCTGCGGGTACGACGTGGACGGTGCCACAGGGTGGCTTCTACTCCTGGGTGACGCTGCCCGAGGGCCTGGACTCCAAGGCCATGTTGCCGCGCGCCGTCGCCGCACTTGTCGCCTACGTCCCCGGCACCGGCTTTTTCGTCGATGGGCAAGGGCGCGAGAGCCTGCGCCTGTCCTACTGCTATCCCGACCCCGATCGCATCCGCGAGGGAGTGCGCCGTCTTGCCGGTGTGGTGGAGTCCGAGTTGGAGATTGCCCAGACCTTCGGCACCGGCCATGTCCTGCGCGACGGCGAGGGGCCCGACAGTCCCGCACCCGATCTCCTCTAACGGAAGGCAGTCTCGATGCAGGTGCTCGTCCTCGCCGGTGGCCTCTCGGCCGAGCGCGACGTCTCGCTGCGCTCCGGTCGGCGAGTGGCCGAGGCGCTGCGCACTGCGCGCCCGGACTGGCAGGTGCTCGAGCGCGACGTCGACTCGACTCTGCTCGATGAACTCTCCGCCGATGCCCCCGATTGCGTCGTACCCCTCCTGCACGGCAGCGCGGGCGAGGACGGTGCGGTGCGCGATGTGCTGGAGTGCCTTGACCTGCCGTACGTCGGATCCCGTGCGGCTGCCAGTCGGCTCGCCTTCGACAAGCCCGTGGCCAAGACGCTGGTGCGGCGCTCGGGCGTCGCGACGCCCGAGGCGGTCGCCCTGCCGCACGCGACCTTCCGTGAACTCGGCGCACCCGGCGTCATGGCCGCGCTCGAGCGTGGCATCGGATTCCCGCTCGTGGTCAAGCCTGCGCGCGGTGGGTCTGCCCTCGGCGTGAGCATCGTGCGCTCACGCGAGGAGCTCCCCGCGGCGATGGTGGGCGCCTTCGCCTACGGCGAGGTGGCGATGCTCGAGCGCTTCATCGACGGCACCGAGGTCGCGGTCGGCGTGGTGGAGACGGCCGACGGTCCCGCGGCGCTACCCGCGGTCGAGATCGCTCCGGACGGCGGGTTCTACGACTACGCCGCGCGCTACACCGCGGGCACGACGGAGTTCCACGTGCCTGCGCGGCTGGACGCGAGCGTCGCCGAGGCTGCCGCTGAGGCCGCCGTCGCCGCGCACACCACCCTCGGGCTGCGCGACTGGTCGCGCAGCGACCTCATCATCGA
>JALQSY010000255.1 GCA_023264215.1 Candidatus Nanopelagicales bacterium | reverse complement strand
ACCGAGACCTTGGCCAGCGCGTCGACGTCCGTCGTGACGGTGTCGCCGTCGACGTGGAGCAGGACCGGCAGCGTGACGGTCTCACCCTCGGTCTGCGTCACCTTGTCGATCTCGATGACGTCGCCGACGGCGACCTTCTCCTGCCGGCCTCCGGCGCGGACGATGGCGTACACGTGGTGCTCCTTGGGCTATCCGGCCCAGACGGGCCGCGGGGCGCCGCAGCGCCGAGGGGCAAGGTTACCCGACGGGCCCCCGCAGGGGCCAATCCGGGCTCCAGCCCTCATGGGAGGGTCCGGTTGACCTGGGTCAGGCCCGCTCCGCCCCGAAACTCCCGGTTATCAAGGGTTACGGGACTCACTAACCCTTGATAACCGGGACTAATCCTCAGCAGGCGTCCGTCGGGCCGGCTCAGGCCTCGATGAGCTCAGCCTCGACGACCTCAGCGTCAGCCACCTCGGCCGATTCGACAGCCTTGGCGATGACATCCGCCGGATCCACGCCCTTGCCCTTGCGCTTGCCCGCCTTGGCGATGACCGGCTTGGCCTCGACCTCGGGCAGGTGCAGCGACACGTGGTGCCCGCGCCCGCCGCAGGAGTCGCACGTGGTCGAGAAGACCTCGAGCAGGCCCTGGCCGATGCGCTTGCGCGTCATCTGCACCAGGCCGAGGGAGGTGACCTCCGCGACCTGATGCTTGGTGCGGTCGCGACCGAGGCACTCGATCAGGCGTCGCAGGACGAGGTCGCGGTTGGACTCCAGGACCATATCGATGAAGTCGACGACGATGATGCCGCCGATATCGCGCAGCCGGAGCTGGCGGACGATCTCCTCCGCCGCCTCGAGGTTGTTCTTGGTGACCGTCTCCTCGAGGTTGCCGCCCTGGCCGACGAACTTGCCGGTGTTGACGTCGATGACGGTCATCGCCTCGGTGCGGTCGATGACGAGTGAGCCACCCGACGGCAGCCACACCTTGCGATCGAGTGCCTTGGTGAGCTGCTCCTCGACCCGGTACGCCGCGAAGACGTCCTTGGAGTCCGTCCAGGTCTCGACACGCTCCGCCAGGTCGGGCGCATCGGCGTCGATGTAGGCGCGCACCTCCTTGGTGACCGCCGAGCCGGAGACCACGAGCTTGGCGAAGTCCTCGTTGAAGACGTCGCGGATCACCTTGACGGCGAGGTCAGGCTCGGCGCTGAGCTGCGACGGCGGCTGGGCCTTTGCCGCAGCCTGCTCGATCTCCTCCCACTGCGCCTGGAGGCGCTGCACGTCGCGGGTGAGCTCCTCCTCGCTCGCACCCTCGGCCGCGGTACGCACGATGACGCCGGCCCCTTCGGGCATGACCTTCTTGAGGATCGACTTCAAGCGCGTGCGCTCGGTGTCGGGCAGCTTGCGCGAGATACCCGTCATGGAACCGTCGGGCACGTAGACCAGGTAGCGGCCCGGCAGCGAGATCTGGCTCGTCAGGCGGGCACCCTTCTGCCCGATCGGGTCCTTGGTGACCTGCACCAGCACCGGGTCGCCGGACTTCAGGGCCATCTCGATGCGGCGAGGCTGGCCCTCGAGGCCCGCGGCGTCCCAGTTGACCTCGCCGGCGTAGAGCACGGCATTGCGGCCGCGGCCGATGTCGACGAAGGCTGCCTCCATGGAGGGCAGGACGTTCTGCACGCGCCCGAGGTAGACGTTGCCCACCATCGAGTTGGAGCTGCCGCGATCGACGTAGTGCTCGACGAGTACGCCGTCCTCGAGCACCGCGATCTGGGTGCGCCCGTCGGACTGTCGGACGACCATCACTCGGTCGACGGACTCACGGCGCGCGAGGAACTCCGCTTCGGTGAGGATCGGTGCGCGGCGCCGACCGGCATCGCGGCCTTCGCGTCGACGCTGGCGCTTGGCTTCGAGTCGCACGGAGCCCTTCAGCGCCGTCGCCTCGTCATTGCGAGAGCGCGGCTCGCGCACGTGCACGGTCGTGCGCTCGGGATCGTCGGGGTCGGCACCGGCGTCCTGGCCGCGACGGCGACGACGCCGGCGGCGGCGGGTGGAGCTGCGCCCCTCACCTTCATCGGAGTCATCCGAACCGGAATCGGGACCGGTCGTGGGTGCGCCCTCGGCTGACTCGCCATCACCGCCGGAACGGCGCCCGCGCCCACCGCGGCGACGTCGGCGGCGCGAGCCGCCCTCCTCGCCGGCCTGGTCCGCATCCTTGGGGCCGGACTCCTCGGCCGGGGCGGCCTTTGCGGCCGCGGTCTTCTTGGCGGCGGTCTTCTTGGCCGCGGTCTTCTTGGCCGGGCCCTCGTCGGCCTCGGCCTTCTTGCCGGTGCGCTTGGCGGGTGCAGCCTTGTCTGGGTCGGGCGCCTGGAAGATCGGCGCAATCGTGGCGGCCTTCTTCGCCGGCTTGTCGTCGGCGGACTTGTCGGCGGCAGCCTTCTTGGCGGTGGCCTTCTTCGCCGGCTTGTCGGCGGCAGCCTTCTTGGCGGTCGCCTTCTTCGCCGGCTTGTCGGCGGCTGCCTTCTTGGCGGTGGTCTTCTTCGCCGGCTTGTC
>JALQSY010000254.1 GCA_023264215.1 Candidatus Nanopelagicales bacterium | reverse complement strand
CCTCGACCCGGAGGACGCCGCGTTTCTGATCGGCGAGTGCTGGCGCGTGCTCTGTCACGGCGGGTGGATCCTGACTCGCACGCCGGCAGATCGCGGCGTCGGCGCGGCCTGCGACCTCTCGCACCGGTCGATGTGGAACACCCGGACGTGGGCGTACTTCTGGTCTCCGGCCCTGCGTCCGTACCGCGACGCTGCGTTTCCCATGCTCGATCCCGCTGTGATGTTCCGACCCGTGCGGATCTTCACCGAGTCGGTTACGATGGGCCCGCCCCCTTGCCAGTGGGAGGTCCCGTACGTCGTCGCCGATCTGCAGGTCGACAAGCGCGGCGATCTTCCCGGCCCTCGCTTCGGGTGACCCATGCCGACCGCCTACGCCTCGATCAACTTCACGCCGCCGAAGGGCGTGCGCGCCGCGTTCTCCCGCGGGGTCGACCTCTACGAGGCCGGCCGCGGCGGTGACGGTCTCGTGCCGGCCACGATCTCGTGGGCGCGCCGGCTCGCCAGCGGCGAGGACGTGACGCCCGCCAAGGCCCGCAAGGGCAACGCGTGGCACGCCCGCCACGCCGTCGACGAACGACCGGGGTGGGGCACGCCCGGCAGCGAGACCCCCGGATACGTCGCGCACATGCTGTGGGGCGGGGCCCCCGGCAAGGCATGGTTCGCAAAACTCGTGCGGCAGATGGACGCCGCCGACAAGGCACAGGAGACCACCATGGAAGACCGCACGCAGAACGACCGCCACCTCCGCGCCGTCGAGGCCCTCACCGCGCTCAACGCCACCGAGGCCGCGATCCCGCTGCAGAACGGTGAGTCGATCAGCGACTTCACCGACGCGCTGCGCACCGCGGCCCGTATGTACGCGCTCGAGTACATCGCCTCCGCCGCCATGGACGCCGGCTGGGATCCGTCCCTCGACGAGGATGTCGGCGGCGTCGAGGATCCCGACTTCCGCGCCTACATGCAGGAAGACGGCCTGACCGGCGACACGCTCGTCGTCGAGGCCTACCGCGATCATCCCTGGACCTGCATCTACCTGCGCATGGCCTACACCCGCGCTGATGACGGCACGTTCGCGTTCGGCGAGCCCGTGGCGGTCAAGCGCCGCACCGTCTACGACGAGGTCGCCGACGGCCCGGCCAAGATCAACGCGTTCGTCTCGACCACGATGCCCGGCACCGAGGCCGTCGACAAGCCGACCGCGACGCAGCGCCGCAACCTGCCGGCCGCCGCCTATGCCGCGCCGTTCTTCGCCGACGCGGACGGAAACTACGCGCCCTCGGGCGAGTTCCAGCGCAGCAAGTCGAAGCTGCCGTTCCACGTCCGCACGGCCAGCGACGTCGACGACACCGCGACGGTCGATCTGCCCCGCCTGCGCAACGCGCTCGCCCGCTTCGAGCAGACCGACTTCGCGATCTTCGGGACGGCCGCCGCGACCGTGAAGGCCACCGCCCGGCGCCGCCTCGACGCCGCCGCGAAGGCGCTGCTCCCGTCCGCCAAGGGGGCCGCGGCCGTCGGCGAGTCCGCCTGCGCCCGGCTGTGCGGCGCCCCCACGGTGGCCGACGTGCAGGGGTTCGTGCAGGCGGTCGAGGCCTTCGCCGTCGCGACCATCGCCGACCGCGCTGCGGAGGCGCTCGCCGCAGCCCGGCAGCGGTGCAAGGCCGCGCTCGGCATCGACGGCGTCCCGCAGCGCGCGATGACCGGCGCCGAGCTCGCCACGCTGCAGACGGACCTCGCCGCCATCGCCACCGAGGCAGCCGGCAAGGCGCTGCCGCCCCAGGCCGCCGCGGCGGTCACGTCGGTCAAAGTCGCGTCGGCCGCGCTCGCCGCGGGCCGGTTCCACACCGTCGCCACGGGCGTCTGATGCGAGGCCCTGCGCCCGCGGCCCCTGCCTCGGTGGACGGGATCGTGCTGACCGACGCGCAGTTCGAGCGCCTGTCGCGCCTGGTGATCTGCGTCTGGTACGCCGACGCTCGACTGTCCGCCGAGCAGTCGGTCGAGTACGCCATCGCTGCCTTCCGTCACACCATCACGCCCGGGCCCGGGGCCTTCATCGACAGGACATCGATCCCGCTTGCGAACGGGCGTCGGCTCAGGCTGTCAACGGGCGCCGCCTGACCTACTGTCACGCGGGGATTGCGTGCTATTGCACGGCCCCGGATCGCCCCGTATAGACGGAGGCATGAGCGATCCGCGCCATCTGCAGGCCGTCGAGTCCGTCGCGCTCACCGGGGCGTCCGACGCCCGCGTGATCGTCGGGCGTGAGGCGCTCGCCGCGGCCGGCTTCGATCCGGACGTCTACCTCGCGGTCATCCCGTCGGGCGCGATGCGCGGGGGCAAGATCAACCGGAACGGTCGCATCTACGGGCCCCCGGCGGATGTCGCGGCGCGGCACCTCGAACTGGTGACCCGGGCGCGGGAGTCCTACGTCGGCGCCCGTCAGGGGCATCCGCGCGAGGACCACGTCGAGTCCGACAACCCGCAGGCCCCCACCGACGCGGCCCGCATCCTCGCCGACCTGGTGATCGAGGGCGCCCGCACCCTGTGTTTCGTCCGCAGCCGCCGCGGCGCGGAGATCGCCGCCCTGAGTGCGCGGCACCTGCTCGCCTCGGCCGACCCCGAACT
>JALQSY010000253.1 GCA_023264215.1 Candidatus Nanopelagicales bacterium | reverse complement strand
CGACTCTCCGCAGACGGAACGCGCACCGTCCTCCTCCTCGAGGCCGGTAGGCGCGATTCGTGGTGGGACGTCTACATACATATGCCGGCGGCGCTGACCTTCCCGATCGGAAACCCGCGCTACGACTGGATGTACACCAGCGAACCCGAACCGGGCATGAACGGTCGGCGGATCACCGCCGGTCGAGGCAAGATCCTCGGTGGATCCAGCAGCATCAACGGGATGATCTTCCAGCGCGGCAATCCCCTGGACTACGAGAAGTGGGCGAGCGCACCGGGAATGCAGTCGTGGGACTACGCGCACTGCCTGCCCTACTTCAAGAAGATGGAGGACTGCCGCGCCGGAGCCGATGAATGGCGCGGCAAGGACGGCCCGTTGATCCTCGAGCGCGGCGAGACGCGCAACCCGCTCTTCGCCGCCTTCTTCGCGGCGGTGCAGGAGGCCGGCCACGAGCTGACATCCGATGTCAACGGCTACAAGCAGGAGGGCTTCGCGGCCTTCGACCGCAATGTCCACAACGGACGGCGCTACTCCGCGACCAAGGCGTACCTCCGTCCGGCGATGTCCCGGCCCAATCTCACGGTCAAGACGCGCGCGCACGTGACACGTGTCGTCATGGACTCCTCGTCCGGCACGCCCCGTGCCACGGGAGTCGAGGTGTCCCTCGCGGGCAAGCGCCCGGTGCGCGTGCGCGGCTCCGAGGTGATCCTCGCCGGGGGCGCCTTCAACTCGCCTCAGCTGCTGCAGCTCTCCGGCATCGGCGACGCGGAGCACCTGTCGTCGGTCGGGGTGACCCCCGTGCACAACCTGCCCGGCGTCGGGGAGAACCTCCAGGACCACCTCGAGGTCTACGTGCAGCACTCGTGCACGCAGCCTGTCTCGCTCAACCCCAATCTGCAGTTGTGGCGCCGTCCGATCATCGGCGCCCAGTGGCTCTTCCTGCGCTCGGGACCCGGGGCGTCCAACCATTTTGAGGCGGGCGGGTTCATCCGCAGCAACGACGATGTCGAGTACCCCAATCTCATGTATCACTTCCTGCCGATCGCCGTCCGGTACGACGGCACCGCGCCGGAGAGCGGCCACGGCTACCAGGTGCACATCGGGCCGATGTACTCCGATGCGCGCGGCAAGCTGTGGATCACCAGTGCAGATCCGATGGCGCCGCCGTCCTTCGTCTTCAACTACCTGTCGACCGATCAGGACCGGCGCGAATGGGTCGAGGCCATCCGCAAGACCCGCGAGATCCTCGAGCAGCCGGCCTTCGCTCCCTACAGCGGCGGCGAGATCTCGCCCGGTCCCGAGGTCCAGACCGACGAGCAGATCCTCGACTGGGTGCGCAAGGACGGCGAGACGGCGTACCACCCCTCGTGCACGGCGCGCATGGGCATCGACGACATGTCCGTCATCGACCCGCTCACCATGCGCGTCCATGGCACCGAGGGCCTGCGGGTCGTCGATGCGTCCGTCATGCCGTACGTCACCAACGGCAACATCTACGCGCCCACCATGATGATCGCGGAGAAGGCCGCCGACATCATCAAGGGAGCCACGCCCCTGCCCCCCGACGATGCACCGTTCTATCGCCACCGCAAGGAGGCCTCGGCCCATGCCTGACCTCTTCATCGACGGTAACTGGGTCGCTGCCGCGCAGGGCGGCGCGCGCGAGATCCGGTGCCCGGCCGATGGCGAGGTCGTCCGCGTCGTCGACGAGGCGACCGCCGTGGACACCGAGCGGGCCGTCGAGGCCGCGCGGCGGGCGTTCGACGACGGGCGCTGGTCGAGCGTGCCCGTGACCGAGCGAGGCAGGCTCCTCGCCCGGGTCGCGGATCTCCTGGAACGCGATGTCGAGGAGATCGCGCGCGCAGAGTCGCTCGACACCGGCAAGCGCATCGTCGAGTCGCGGTACGACGTGGCCGACGTCGCGGCGTCCTTCCGCTATTTCGCCGGCCTCGCGGCGGGCGACTCGATCGGCGGGCGCGTCGTCGACCCGGGCAACGCGGACGTGCGCTCGCGCATCGACTACTCGCCCGTCGGTGTCTGCGGCCTGATCACGCCGTGGAACTACCCCCTGCTTCAGGCGGCGTGGAAGGTCGCGCCCGCGCTGGCGGCAGGCTGCAGCTTCGTGCTGAAGCCGAGCGAGATGACCCCGAGCACCACGATCCACCTCGTGCGCGTCCTGCAGGAGGCGGGGCTGCCAGCGGGAGTCGCCAACCTCATCCTGGGTGCCGGTGCGACCGCCGGAGCACCGCTTGCGACGCATCCAGCGGTCGACATGGTGTCCTTCACCGGAGGCATCGTCACGGGCCGGCGCATCATGGCCGACGCCGCCGCATCGGTGAAGAAGGTCGCGCTCGAACTCGGCGGCAAGAACCCCAACATCATCTTCGCCGATGCCGACCTCGATGCCGCGACCGACAACGCACTGACGGCGGTGTTCCTGCACAGCGGCCAGGTGTGCTCGGCGGGGGCTCGCCTGCTCGTCGAGGAGTCGATCCACGACCGAGTCGTCGACGAGATCGTGCGCCGGGCACAGCGGATCCGGCTGGGCGGTCCCTTCGATCCCGAGGCGGAGACCGGGCCGCTCATCTCCCCCCAGCATCGGCAGAAGATCGAGGCCTACGTGTCCGCTGCAC
>JALQSY010000252.1 GCA_023264215.1 Candidatus Nanopelagicales bacterium | reverse complement strand
GTGTCGGTCGCATCACCTCGCACAACCCCCGCGCCGGCTTCATCGGCGATCCCGATGCCGGATGGTTCGCGCACCCGACGATCGTCGACGGCGTGCGCCCCGGGGATGCGCTCTACGACACCGAGACCTTCGGGCCGCTGGTCACGATGGGCGTGTTCGACACCCTGGACGAGGCGATCGAACTCGCGAACGGCCACGGCTACGGACTGTCGAGTGCGATCTACACCTCCGACCCCAAGTCCGTGTGGCGGTTCCGCCAGGGCATCTCGGCGGGGATGATGTCGGTCAACAACTCCACGTCGGGCGCGGAGGCGCACCTGCCGTTCGGCGGCAACGGCCTCAGCGGCAACGGCTCGCGCCAGAGCGGCATCTGGGTCCTCGACCAGTTCACGCGCTGGCAGTCGATGAACTGGGACTACAGCGGCAAGCTCCAGAAGGCCCAGATGGACGTGGCAGAGCTGCCCTACGACCCGGACTTCCGCCTGTGACGCTCCCCTCGGCCAGTGACGTCGTCGTCGTCGGCGGCGGTGTCATGGGCACTTCTGCGGCGTTCCATCTCGCCGAGGCAGGTGTGGACGTCGTACTCGTCGAGCGCGGCGAACTCTCGGGCGGCTCCACGTCCAAGGCGGCCGGCGGCGTGCGCGCCAACTTCTCAGATGAGCTCAACATCATGCTCGGCAAGCGATCCCTCGACCTCTTCGCGGACTTCCCGCAGCGACCCGGCCAGGAGATCGACCTGCACCGCAGCGGGTACCTCTTCGTCCTCACCCGTCCCGAGGACGTCGAGCTCTTCACCGCCTCGGTGGCGCTGCAGAACTCCCTGGGCGTCGAATCCCGCATGATCGACGTCGACGAGGCGTGCCGGCTGTCGCCGCTGCTCGACCCGGAGGGCGTGCTCGCGGCTGCCTGGTCGCCGAACGACGGCCACTGCACGCCGGAGTCCGTCGTGCTCGGCTACGCCACCGGGGCGCGCCGCCATGGGGCGACGGTGCGCACCGGCGTCGCGGTCACCGGCATCTCGACGTCGGGCGGCGAGATCACCTCCGTGCAGACGACGGACGGCGATATCGCCACGGGCTGCGTCATCGACTGCGCTGGCGCCTGGTCTCCGGAGATCGCAGCGTACGTCGGCGTCGATCTGCCGGTCACGCCGTACAAGCGCGAGCTGCTCATCACCGAGCCGCTTGTCGAGCCCTTCGACACGGCGTTCACCATCGACTACGCCACGAGCCTGTACTGGCACCGCGAGGGACCCGGGATCCTCACCGGCTTCTCGCGCAAGGACACCGATCCCGGCTTCGAGGTCGGTCGCGACGCGGACTTCCCCGAGCGCCTCGCGGAACTGGCCGAGCATCGCGCGCCGGGCCTGCTCGACCTGGGCGTGCGCAGCGGGTGGGCGGGGCTGTACGAGGTGACGCCGGACCACAACGCCCTCCTCGGCGAGTCCCGCACGGTGTCGCGTTTCCTGTACGCCACCGGCTTCTCCGGCCACGGCTTCCTCCAGGGCCCGGCGATCGGGGAGATCCTGCGCGATCTGTACCTCGGCGCGGAGCCCTTCATCGACGTGAGCCCCTTGGATGTCGAGCGCTTCGCCAGCGGTGAACTCCGGCCCGAGCGCAACATCGTCTAGGAGCCGTCCGCATGGGCGAGGAGCCGTGCGCATCGTCGAGGAGCCGTCCGCATCGCTGAGGAGCCGTGCGCATCGTCGAGGAGCCGTCCGCATCGTCGAGGAGCTGTGCGCATGGGCCTCACGGGCTGCTCATGGACATGGCGATGCACGAAATCGACACTTGTGCGGCAGCGCATGTGTCGATTTCCTGCATTCCCGGCTCGCGTAGACCGGGTCGGTGGGGGCAACTCGTCCCGTGATGTGTGCACTCGGGCGGTCCGGTCTAGAGTCGGCGCGTGACCTCCGCGCCCGTACGTAGCCGAGCAGCCAGCGAGCAGGCGCTCGTCTCCGCTGCGGCATCGCTGTTCGAGGAGGTGGGGCCGAACGCCGTCTCGGTGCGCGCGATCGCCGAGCGCGCGGGCGTCAACCACGGCCTAGTCCACCACTACTTCGGCAGCAAGGCCGGGCTCGTGCAGGCCGTGCTCGAGCAGCTCGCCGATGAGAGCGCCGCGGCGATCCGCGAGCGTGGCGTCGATGTGGTGATCAATCCCGATGACGATCGCGTCCGTCGCCATGTGCGGGTGCTCACCCGGGTCGTCCTCGACGACGCCGCGCCCGAGGGCTTCCAGGCGCAGGTCCCGATCGTGGCCTACCTCAGCGGCCTCGGCCGCGAGACGCTGGGCCTGGACGATGAGACCTCGCGACTGCGGGCATCGCAGGTGGTGGCGCTCATGGTCGGGTGGCTCACGCTGGAGCCGTGGCTGCTGGCCTCCGCGGGCCTGCACCCCGAGTCGGCCGAGGCCGCGCGCGCCGACCTGCAGGCGGCCATGGTCCGCCTCGCCACCGGCTAGCCGAAGAGGCGCCCGTAGAGCAGCACCCAGGGATAGAACAGGTGCTGGCCGCCGTCCCACAGGACAGCGAACACGGTGATCGCCGTCCCGACGACGACCGCCGCCGCGGCCCACGGTGACACGGGGAAGCCCGGCACCGTCCGCCTGCGCCACAGCGCCCACAGCAGCGCGCCGACGCCGGCGCTC
>JALQSY010000251.1 GCA_023264215.1 Candidatus Nanopelagicales bacterium | reverse complement strand
CTGATGGCCATGACAATGACCGACCCGATCGCGGACATGCTTGCGCGACTGCGCAATGCGAACTCCGCGTATCACGACGCGGTGACCATGCCGCATTCCAAGCTCAAGGTGGGGATCGCCGAGATCCTCAAGCAGGAGGGCTACATCGCCGGCTGGCATGTCGAGGATGCCGCGGTGGGCAAGAGCCTTGTGCTCGAGCTCAAGTACGGCCCGAGTCGCGAGCGCTCCATCGCCGGACTGCGTCGTGTCTCCAAGCCGGGATTGCGCGTCTACGCCAAGAGCACGGCCCTTCCGAAGGTGCTCGGCGGACTCGGTGTTGCCATCTTGTCGACCTCATCCGGACTCCTGACCGATCGTCAGGCATCGCAGAAGGGCGTGGGTGGGGAAGTCCTCGCCTACGTCTGGTGAGGAGGAGCCATGTCACGCATCGGTCGTCTCCCCATCACGGTGCCCTCCGGCGTCGACGTCACCGTTGATGGCGATGTCGTCACGGTCAAGGGCCCCAAGGGCACCCTCACCCACACTGTCGTCGAGCCCATCAAGGTCGAACGCCAGGACGACGGCACTCTTGCCGTGACCCGTCCGGATGACGAGCGCGACTCCCGCGCTCGCCACGGCCTCACCCGCACGCTCATCGCCAACATGGTCGTCGGCGTGACGCAGGGCTACGAGAAGGGCCTGGAGATCGTGGGTACGGGCTACCGCGTCCAGGCCAAGGGCCAGGACCTGGAGTTCGCGCTCGGCTACAGCCACCCGATCGTCTTCCCCGCCCCGGAAGGCATCAGCTTCGCGGTCGAGTCGCCGACGAAGTTCAAGGTCATGGGCATCGACAAGCAGCAGGTCGGCGAAGTCGCCGCCAACATCCGCAAGTTGCGCAAGCCGGAACCCTTCAAGGGCAAGGGCGTGCGCTACGAGGGTGAGGTCGTGCGGCGCAAGGCTGGGAAGGCGGGCAAGAAGTGAGTTCCATCGCCCCGAAGATCGGCTCGGGCAACCCGAAGCGCACCGCGCGTGCGCGTCGCCATGTCCGCGTCCGCAAGAAGATCAGCGGCAGCGCCCAGCGCCCCCGTCTCGTCGTCACCCGGTCCGCCCGTCACGTCGTCGCGCAGGTCATCGACGACGGAGCCGGTCGCACTCTCGCGTCAGCCTCCACGATGGAAGCCGATATCCGCGCCTCCGGCAACGACAAGACCGCCCAGGCGCGCAAGGTCGGCGAGCTCGTGGCGGCGCGCGCCAAGCAGGCCGGCGTCGAGACCGTGGTCTTCGACCGCGGCGGCAACATGTTCCACGGCCGCGTTGCGGCCCTCGCGGAGGGCGCCCGCGAGGGCGGCCTCGAGTTCTGACGGTCAGGAGAGGTAGAGGCATGTCGACAATGGACCGCCGGGGAACCGGCGCCGCCAACTCAGGGGGCGGGCGCGATCGCCGCGAGCGTCGCGACCGTGGACCCCGCGAGGAGAAGTCCGCCTTCCTCGAGCGCGTGGTGACCATCAACCGCGTCGCCAAGGTCGTCAAGGGCGGCCGTCGCTTCAGCTTCACGGCGCTCGTCGTCGTGGGCGATGGCGACGGCACCGTGGGCGTGGGCTACGGCAAGGCCAAGGAGGTGCCTGCGGCGATCGCCAAGGGCGTCGAGGAGGCCAAGAAGCACTTCTTCAAGGTGCCCCGTATCCAGGGCACGATCCCGCATCCGGTGACCGGAGAGGCTGCCGCAGGCGTCGTCCTGCTGCGTCCTGCCGCCCCCGGTACCGGCGTCATCGCCGGCGGTCCGGTCCGAGCCGTGCTCGAGTGCGCGGGCATCCACGACGTCCTGTCGAAGTCCCTCGGGTCGGACAACGCGATCAACATCGTGCACGCGACGGTGGCGGCCCTGAAGGGCCTCGAGCGCCCCGAGCAGGTGGCTGCCCGCCGCGGGCTGCCCCTCGAGGATGTCGCCCCGGCTGCGCTGCTGCGTGCCAGAGCAGGAGGCGAGTCGTGAGCGTGCGACTGCAGGTCACCCAGAAGAAGTCCAAGATCGGGGGCACCAAGAGCCAGCGCGAGACCCTGCGCTCCCTCGGTCTGAAGCGCATCGGTGACACCGTCGTGAAGGAGGATCGCCCCGAGATCCGGGGAATGATCAACACGGTGTCGCATCTCGTTGCCGTCGAGGAGGTCGACTGACATGCCGCTGAAGGTCCATCACTTGCGTCCGGCTCCCGGATCGCGTACCCCGAAGACCCGTAAGGGTCGCGGTGAGGCCAGTAAGGGCAAGACGGCCGGTCGTGGAACCAAGGGAACCAAGGCCCGCTACCAGGTCCCGGCGCGGTTCGAGGGCGGCCAGATGCCCCTGCACATGCGCCTGCCGAAGTTGAAGGGCTTCACCAGTCCTAACAAGACGACCTACCAGGTGGTGAACGTGGCCACCCTGGCCAAGTTGTTCCCCGAGGGTGGCGAGGTCGGCATCGTGGATCTCGTCGAGAAGGGCGCGGTCCGCAAGGGCCAGCCGGTCAAGGTGCTCGGTCAGGGCGAGATCGCGGTGGCCGTCCAGGTGGCCGCTCATGCGTTCTCCGATACAGCCCGCACCAAGATCGCCGCGGCCGGGGGCAGCACCGAGACGGTCTAGCACCGGCGCCCGGAACCCGCGGCGCCCTAGGTTAGGGTGCTAGCGAGTGTGATCCCTGCTCCGAT
>JALQSY010000250.1 GCA_023264215.1 Candidatus Nanopelagicales bacterium | reverse complement strand
CGCCTGGATCGCCGCGCCCGTGTTGCCGTGGTAGCTGCGGTACGCCGACAAAACCTTGTGCTTGTGGGTATGCAGGCGCGCCATCCGGATCGCATTCTCGACCGCATCCGCTCCGCCATTGGTGAAGAACACCTTCTGGTGACGCTGACCCGACCGGTCGACGATGCGCTTGGCCGCCTCGCCACGCATGTCGTTGGCATGCTGCGGCGCGATCGTCGACAGCCTGGCCGCCTGCTCCTGGATGGCCTGGACGACCTTGGGGTGCTGATGGCCGATGTTGACGTTGACCAGCTGGCTGGAGAAGTCGAGGTAGCGGTTGCCGTCGTAGTCCCAGAAGTAGCAGCCCTCGGCGGCAGCGATGGGCAGCGGCTTGATCTGCGCCTGGGCGCTCCACGAGTGGAAGACGTGGGCGCGATCGAGGTCGTAGACGCGCTGGCCCTCGGCAGGATCCGCGGTGAACTCCATGCTGACTCCTCCTGGTCGTGAACGACGGGACGAGCCTAGACCCGAAGGCCCGGCGGGTCGGCCGAGCCGCCCCTATCGGCCCAGCCGGGAGAGCAGCCGCTCCCGGACACCGGGCCACTCCTCGGCGGTCACGGCGTACATCACGGTGTCGCGGACAGTGCCGTCCGCGCGGCGCTGGTAGCGGCGCAGGACGCCCTCGTACGTCGCCCCGATTCCGGCGATGGCGCGCTGGGAGCGTCTATTGCGGATGTCGGTCTTGAGCTGCACCCGGCCGAATCCGTGATCGAAGGCCCACTGCATCAGCAGCAGCTTGCATGCGGGGTTGACCGTCGATCCCCAGACGGCCGGGGTGTAGACGGTGTGACCGATCTCCAGGCGTGCATCGGGCAGGCTCACCTCGAGGTACGACGTCGTTCCCACGACGGCACCGGCATCGCGCACCACCCAGGGCCATCTCCCGGACTCCGGTGCGGTCGCGAGGGCCGCGGCATACGCCGCCGGATCGCCCGGCCGGCCCGCCACGTGATCCCAGCACGCGTCGTGATCGAGAGCGCGGAACAGATCATCAGCGTCCGCCTCCACGAACTGCGACAGCGTGATCGCGCCGAGCGTGAGCTCGTGCGGTGGCGGCCACCCTGCCTGAGGCCACGCGGTGTCGTCGGGCCGGGAGTCGGGCGGGATGGTCACGGCCTCAGTGTGGCACTCCTACGATGATCGGCGTGGACACCGAGGGCCTTCTCAGTCTGGGCATCGGCGAATTGATCATCTGGTCAGCAATCTTCGCGCTGCTCGCTGTTCTCGCCTACCTGGTCTACCGCTCCATCGAGAAGCCCCGGCTCGTGCTCACGGCGACTCCGGACGGCCTTCGCGCACGACGCCGCGACGTGATCCTGTGGATCATCACGACTCCATTACTCATCGTCTTCTGGTGGAACTTCTTTTTCACGGTCCTGTGGGTTGCGGACAATGAACTCAATCTGACCCAGCTCGTGCTCTTCCCCATTGCGATCATTCTCGCGGTGCGCACACTGGCGTTCGTTGTGCCTCCCGCCGCTCACGAACTCGCCAAGATCCTTCCCCTCACGATCATCGCGCTGATCCTGCTCATGGGCAGCGTGCGCGACACCGGTGACATGCTGCGCATCAGTGAGGAGGTCCTCACGCTGGATGTGTCGGTGGCGGCGTACATCTTCCTCTTCGCCTACGAATACGCGATCACCGCGATCTGGTACTGGGGCTGGATCCGATGGGGCCGCCCGCGCTGGGAGGCGCGGAAGGCAGCGCGCTCAGCACCGCCCACCTAGCCCGCCTTATCGAGACTTATCGGGGCAAGGAAGTGTCGATAAGGGCTGGTAACTGACGGGCGGGCACTCAGGCGAGCATGTCGCGCACGACGATGGTGGCGTCGCGGTCCTGGCCGACACCGATAGCGCTGATCGGAGCGCCGGAGAGTTCCTCGAGGTAGCGGACGTACGCCTGCGCATTGGCAGGCAGGTCCTCGATCGAGCGCGCCGAGGAGATGTCCTCCGTCCAACCCGGCATCTCCTCGTAGATCGGCTTCGCGTGGTGGAAGTCGGTCTGCGTCATCGGGATCTCGTCGATACGCCGGCCCTCGATCTCGTAGGCGACGCACACGGGGATGCGCTCGATCCCGGTGAGTACGTCGAGCTTGGTGAGGAAGATGTCGGTGAGGCCGTTGACGCGCGTGGCGTAGCGCGCGATCGGCGCGTCGAACCAGCCGCAGCGACGCTGACGCCCTGTCGTGACGCCGACCTCACCGCCGACGCTGCGCAGCCGCTCGCCCCACTCGTCGTGCAACTCGGTCGGGAAGGGGCCGGATCCCACGCGCGTGGTGTAGGCCTTGAGGATGCCGATCACGCGCGTGACGCGCGTGGGGCCGATGCCGCTGCCGGTGCACGCGCCACCCGCGGTCGGATTCGAGGACGTCACGAACGGGTAGGTGCCGTGATCGACGTCGAGCAGCGTGCCCTGGCCGCCCTCGAGCAGGACGGTCTTGCCCGCGTCCAGGGCGTCGTTGAGCACGAGCGCGGTATCGGCGACGTGCGGGCGCAGCGGCTCGGCGTACTGCAAAAGCTCCTCGGTGATGGCATCGACCTCGAGTTCGCGGCGATTGAAGACCTTGACCAGGACCTGGTTCTTGCTTGCCAGGGCACCCTCGACCTTCTGGCGCAGG
>JALQSY010000024.1:12241-16835 GCA_023264215.1 Candidatus Nanopelagicales bacterium | reverse complement strand
AGTGCCTCGGCGCGGAACATCGTCGCGGTGCCGGTCAGCACGAAGACCCGGCCGCGGCGCTGGCGTATCTGCATGCTGTAGCGCGTGTACTCGTTGCGCTGGAACTGCCCGATGAGGCCACCGCCGTCCTCGCCGTAGAACAGCCCGCCGACCGCCGCGAGCTCGGGATCGGCTTCGAGTCGGCCGGCGGCCGCCTCGATGAACTCCGGCCCGAGGCTGGTGTCGGCATCCATGACCAGGATGACGTCCTCGGGTCCGGCCAGTGGCAGGAGCACGGCGAGCGCCTGGTTGAGCGCGCCGCCCTTCTTGTGCTGGTTGTCCACCGTCTCGAAGGCCTCGTAGCCCATCTCCCGGGCGATCGCAGGAGTGCGGTCGGTGCAGTTGTCGGCGACCACGATGACCCGATCGGGCCTGCGCGTCTGGGCGCCCAGTGCCCCGAGGGTCACCGGCAGTGCCTGCTCCTCGTTGTGCGCGGGCACGAGCACCGTGATCCGCACGCGGGTGCCGGCGGGCATGTCCAGGGAGTGGTCGCCGCGCAGCGCTTCGAGGTAGCGCCGCCTGGGACTGATCGTCATGAACGTCGTGATGGCCTCGAGGGTGAGAGCGATGACGGCGATGAGCGTGATCCCAAGCAGCGCGATGGCGATGAGCTGATCGGGTGGCCGCTCATCGGAGACCAGGAGTCCCCAGGATCCGATGAAGATCTCGCGCACGGGATTGGCGTCGCGCGCTGTCTCCAGCGATGCGCTGATCACGCCAGAAGCGAATGCCGCGAGCGCGACGCAGACGACGACGATGATGACGACGAGGCGGCTGTACAGCGGCGCCTCGCGCGGCGGCGGGGGCTCGGGGAGCGGGGTGGTGACGAACGGGCGCTGACCGGCGGCTGGCGGCGGCCCCTCGTCCGTCATGGCCCCATCGTGGCAGCGACGGCGCGAAGTCGCACCCGCCTGGCACGATCACCCCATGACGGACGCCATCGCCCAGGTTGCGGTCGACGTCCCACTTGCGCACCTGGACCGGCTGTTCGACTACGCCGTCCCTGCGTCGATGGTCGACGAGGCCGTGCCGGGGGCCCGCGTGCGCGTGCGCTTCGCCGGGCGGCTCGTGGACGGCTTCATCGTCGAGCGCGCGACCGAGAGCAGCCACGCCAGGCTCGCATCGCTGCAACGTGTCACGTCGCCGCTGCCCGTGCTGACCCCCGAGGTGCTGGCGCTGTGCCGCGCGGTGGCCGACCGCTACGCCGGGGTGCTCGCCGACGTCCTGCGTGCAGCGATCCCGCCACGTCACGCACGCGCCGAGGCCGCGCTCCTGGCCAAGCCCGCAGAGCCCGTGGTCCTGCCCGGCGACCTCGACCTGTCGGCCTGGGACGGCTACGCCGGAGGAGCCGCGCTGGCGCGTCGACTGGCCGACGGCCAGCGCGACCTGCGCGCGGTGTGGACGTGCGCCCCGGGCACCACGACGGCGGCGGGGGACTGGCCAGCCCTCATCGCCGTCACCGCGGCCGCCGCAGCGCAGCACGCAGGAGTCGTCGTCGTCGCGCCGGACGCCCGTGACGTCGCGCGCCTGTCCCGCGCCCTCGACGCCCTGGTCGGTCGCTCGGCGTACGCCACCCTGACCGCCGACATGGGTCCGCAGCGCCGCTACACGGAGTTCCTCAAGGTCCTCACCGGTCGCGTTCCGATCGTGCTCGGCACCCGCGCGGCGGCATTCGCCCCGGTCCGCGATGCCGGGCTGCTCATCCTGTGGGATGACGGCGACGAGTCCCTCGCCGAGCCGCACGCGCCCGGATGGCACGCCCGCGAGGTGCTGGCGCTGCGCTCGCAGCAGACCGGTGCCGCACTGCTCGTCGGCGGCTACACGCGCACGTCCGAGTCGCAGCAGTGGGTCGAGACCTCCTGGGCCGCCGGAGTGGCTCCGACGCGCGAGTCCATCCGGCGGGATGGCCCTCGGGTCGTCCCCGACGACCCGGACCACGCGCGCATCCCGCGTCGTGCCTTCGAGGTCGCGCGTGACGGCGTGCGAGACGGACCGGTCCTGGTGCAGGTGGGGCGCCGAGGTTATCTGCCGGGCCTGGCGTGCCAGCGCTGTCGCGCCCGCGCGGCGTGCCCGGCGTGCGGGGGTCCGCTGGCCATGGGCCGGTCGGGCGGTGCCCCGTCGTGCCGGTGGTGCGCCACGAGCGTCGCGCCGTGGCACTGCCGCGCGTGCGGCTCGGATCGCCTGCGCGCCACCTCCGTCGGCTCGGGCCGCACGGCGGAGGAGCTCGGGCGCGCCTTCCCGGGGGTCCCGGTGATCACCTCCACCCGCGAGCAGGCGACCGACGCGGTGTCGGCCGAGCCGGCGATCGTGGTGGCGACGACGGGCACCGAGCCGTGGGCTGAGGGGGGCTACGCCGCGGTGCTGCTCCTCGATGCCGAGATCCAGGCCGCGCGCGTCGCACTGCGCGCGGGCGAGGAGACGGCCCGCCGATGGTTCGCAGCAGCAGCCCTGGCGCGACCGCGGGCACCCGTGGTCATCACGGCCGATGCCGGGCTCCCGCTCGTCCAGGCACTCATCCGCTGGGACCCCGCCTGGCTCGCCGCGCGCGAACTCGCCGAGCGACGAGAGCTCGGCCTGCCGCCCACCGTGCGTGCGGCGACCCTCAGCGGCGACCCGACGGCCGTGGATGCCGCGCGGGCCCTGCTCCCAGAGTCCGCACGCGTGATGGGGCCGCTGCCCGTCCCAGGATCCGGCGACGTACGAGCGCTGGTGACGATGGACCGTCGACACGGATCGGATCTGGCCCGTGCGCTGTCGGCCGTCGCTGCCACCAGGACCGCGCGCAAGGATCCCGCGCGCCTGCACCACGTCGTCGACCCGCCCGACTGGGGAAGCGACTGACGCCGCCTAGACTGGCCGTGGTCCGCGCGCATGAGCGCATGACGAGTGGAGGGAGCAGCCGTGGCGGTGCAGACGATCCGCCTGTTCGGGGATCCCGTGCTGCGCACTCCGGCCGCGCCCGTGGAGACATTCGACAAGGAGTTGCGCAAGCTCGTGGCGGATCTCACCGACACGATGCGCGACGCCCCCGGCAGCGGCCTCGCAGCGCCGCAGATCGGCGTATCCCTGCGGGTCTTCACCTGGTGGGTCGACGACGAGCTCGGCCACCTGTGCAACCCGGTCCTGGACCTGTCCGATGAGATCCAGGACGGGGACGAGGGGTGCCTGTCCATCCCCGAACTCGCCTTCGACACCCCGCGCGCCCTGCGCGTGGTCGCCAAGGGCATGAACATGCACGGCGAGCCCGTCGTCATCGAGGGCAGCGACCTCCTCGCTCGCGCCATCCAGCACGAGACGGACCACCTCGACGGCATCCTCTTCATCGATCGCCTCGATGCCGAGACCCGCAAGGCGGCGATGAAGGCGATTCGCGAGTCCGAGTGGTTCGGCGAGCCGGCCCCGGAGGTGCGCATCAGCCCGCACACGGTGTCGGCCAAGTGGCTGTGACGCATGCGTCTCCTCTTCGCCGGCACCCCGGACGTCGCCCTCGCCAGTCTCGACGCGCTTGTCGCATCACGTCACGACATCGTGGGCGTCCTCACCCGTCCACCTGCTCCGGCGGGCCGCGGCCGCGCTGAGCGACCGAGTCCGGTCCACGTCCGTGCAGTCGAACTCGGCCTCCCTGTCGTCACTGCCGACAGGCTCGCTGACCCAGGCGTGATTGCTGCGGTGCGAGATCTCGCCCCGGACTGCTGCCCGGTGGTCGCCTACGGTGCGATGATCACCGCGGAGGCGCGCGCGATCCCGGAGTACGGCTGGGTCAACCTCCACTTCTCGCTCCTGCCGCGATGGCGTGGTGCCGCGCCCGTCCAGCACGCCGTCCTCGCTGGCGACAGGCAGGCGGGTGCCACCACGTTTCGGATCGACGCGGGACTGGACACCGGCCCGACGTTCGGATCCGTCACCGAGACGGTGGGCGACCGCGACACGAGCGGAGATCTGCTTGCCCGCCTCGCCGTCACGGGAGCGGGTCTGCTCGTCGAGACGATGGACAGCATCGAGAGGGGCGATGCCGAGGCGCAGCCTCAGCCCGATCGCGGGGTGACCCTCGCGCCGCGCATCGAGGTCGGCGACGCTCGGATCGGGTGGATCGGGACCGCGCAGTACGTCGACCGATTCGTCCGCGCGATGACGCCTGCGCCCGGTGCGTGGACGACGCTGCGCGGTGAACGGGTCAAGATCGGGCCCGTCGAGCCCATTGCGAGCGCCGACCTCGCCGAGGGCGAGATCAAGGCGCAGCGCGATTACGTCCACGTCGGGACCGGCGACGGGGACGTCGCACTGGGCGAGGTCCAGGCACACGGCAAGCGCGCGATGCCTGCAGGCGACTGGGCGCGGGGCCTTCGGCTCACGCCGGGGGAGTGCTTCGCATGACCCAGGGCGTCCGCGCGCGGCGCACGTATGCCGCCCGGCGCCCGCGCGGCCCGCGCGGCGCGGCCTATGGCAACGGCGATTTCGCCTCCGCCTTCTCCGACGTGTTCGAGGACCTGTTCGGCGACTTCATGGGCGGGCGCGGCCCGGGTGGCGCCCGCACCCGCGCGCAGCGCGGGTCCGA
>JALQSY010000024.1:8586-12231 GCA_023264215.1 Candidatus Nanopelagicales bacterium | reverse complement strand
TGGCCCACCATCCTCGCCGAGGCCGGACTCGACTCCCGTGACGCGTCGTTCGCGACCGAACTCGCCTACGGGACGCTGCGATGGCGCGGGCTGTACGACGAGGTGCTCGCGCGGTGCGTGGATCGACCGCTGGACCGGCTCGACGGCCGCGTGCTGGACCTGCTGCGACTCGGTGCCCATCAGATCCTGTCGATGCGCGTGCCCGAGCATGCCGCCGTCAGCGAGACCGTGGCGCTCACCCGACAGGTGGCGGGGGAGGGGCCCTCCAAGCTCGTCAATGCCGTCCTGCGTCGCGTGATCGACGGTGGCGACCGCGATGCCTGGGTCGCCCGAGTCGCACCGGGCGACTCCCGCGACGACATGGCCACGGCGACGTCGCACCCCCGCTGGATCGTCACCGCATTCGCCGAGGCGCTCGCGGCCCATCGCGGTGCCCCTGACCCGCAGGGCGTGCGAGCCCTGCTCGAGGCGGACAACGAGCCGGCCAGTCCGGTGCTGGTCGCACGGGATATCGATGCCGCCGCGCTGCGCGACCTCGATGGCGTCGAGCCGGGGCGATGGTCACCGCTCGCAGCGACGCTGGTGCACGGTCGGCCCGAGGACCTACCGCAGGTCAGGTCCGGGGCCGTCGGCGTGCAGGACGAGGGCAGCCAGCTCGTCGCCCTCGCCCTCGCCGCCGTCCCGGTCGACGGCCCGGACGGGGTCTGGGTCGACCTCGCGGCCGGACCGGGGGGCAAGGCCGCCCTCCTCGCTCGCGAGGCGAGCCGTCGCGGCGCGCGGCTGATCGCTGTCGAGCCGCACGCCCACCGCGCTGAGCTCGTCCGCCGATCCCTCGCCGGTGACGGCGGCGATCACGAGGTCATCGTGGCCGATGGCCGCGATGCGCTCCCTGCCCGAAGCGCCGATCGCGTGCTCGTCGACGCACCGTGCACGGGTATCGGCGCGCTGCGCCGGCGCCCCGAGGCCCGCTGGCGTCGCAGCCCGGCGGATCTGGCGACGCTGGGCCCCCTCCAGCGCGAACTCCTCGATGCCGCGATCGACATCGCCCGCCCCGGCGGCGTGATCGCCTACTCGACCTGCTCGCCGCACGTGGCCGAGACCGACCTCGTGGTCACCGATGCGCTCCGCCGCCGGGACGATGTCGAGCTGATCGATGCCCGGCCCTTCCTCCCCGGGGTCCCCGACCTCGGCCCGGGACCGGCCGCCCGACTGTGGCCGCACCTGCACGGCACCGACGGGATGTACCTGGCGTTGCTGCGCCGCCGCGAGCCGTCCCGCACGTAGCCTGACCGCATGGCCGAATCCACGGCGCGGGGCATGGCCGATCCGCGCATCTCCCAGTGGCTCATGATCGCGACCTACGTCCTCGCCGCGCCCGGACTGCCCATCGGCTTCTACACCGTCGCCGCTGATCCGCCATCTCTCACGCTGGCGGCGTTCCTCACCGTCGGCTGCGGCGGCGTTCTCTCCTTCTTCCGGCACGCGGTCTTCCATCGCAGCGATGCTGCGCGGATGGGCTGGGACTACGGCCGGACGAACGCCTTCCAGATCGAGACGGGCCTGGCCAACCTCGCGTGGGGCCTCATGGCGCTCCTGGCGATCGCGTTCGGCTGGGGACTGGCGGTCGAAGGCGCGGCCTTCTTGGTGTTCGGGCTGTACATGATCGGCGCGGCCGTGGCCCAGGTCATCTACAAGCGCGGGATCCCCATGGCCGTCGTGTCCTTGATCTTCGGGGCCTGCATGGCATGGATCGGTGGGGCCGGCATCGTCGCTGCCTGATCGCCGAGTCGCTACCCTGCCCACGTGGGCATCCAGATCTCCCCGAGCATCCTCTCGGCCGACTTCGCTCGCCTGGGCGAGGAGATGGCCCGCGTGCCGGATGCGGACTGGATCCACGTCGACGTCATGGACAACCACTTCGTCCCCAACCTCACGCTCGGGCTCCCGGTCGTCGAGAGCCTGCTCGCGGCGACGACGATCCCGCTCGACTGCCACCTGATGATCACCGACCCGGACAGGTGGGCACCGGGCTACGCCGAGGCCGGCGCGGGCAGCGTCACCTTCCATGCCGAGGCCGTCAAGGCGCCGGTGCGCCTGGCGCGCACGCTGCGCGGCCTCGGTGCGCGGGCCGGCCTGGCCGTCAATCCCGCGACTCCCATCACGCCGTACGCCGATCTGCTCCCCGACCTCGACATGCTCTTGATCATGTCGGTGGAGCCCGGCTTCGGCGGGCAGCCCTTCCTCGACATGGTGCTGCCCAAGATCGCCGAGGCGCGCGAGATGGTCCGGCGCTACGGCGGCGACATCTGGGTGCAGGTGGACGGCGGAGTCAGCGAGTCGACCATCGGCCGATGCGCGGAAGCCGGCGCCGACGTCTTCGTCGCGGGATCCGCGGTGTTCGGCGCGGACGACCCCGACCGCATGGTGCGCACGTTGCGCGAGCTCGCCGCCGCAGCCGCGGAGGGGTAGTGGCGGCTGACCTCGAGCAGCAGGCGATGCGCCGAGCCATCGAGCTCGCCGCAGCCTCCGGCATCCCGGACGGTCCCAATCCACGCGTGGGGTGCGTGCTCATCTCCCCGGCGGGCGATGTCATCGCCGAGGGCTGGCACGCCGGCGCCGGGACCCCCCACGCCGAGGTCGCTGCCCTGGCCGCCGTCGGTGGATCGGCTCCCGGCGCGACGGCGATCGTCACGCTCGAGCCCTGCAACCACACCGGCCGCACGGGGCCGTGCAGCGAGGCGCTGATCGCAGCGGGCGTCACCCGGGTCGTCTTCGCGCAGTCCGACCCGCATGCGATCGCCGCGGGCGGTGCCGATCGGCTCCGGGCGGCGGGCATCGATGTCGAGCCCGGCGTTCTCGCGGATGACGCTGCCGCACTCAACACCGCGTGGACGCACGCCGTGACGACCGGCCGGCCGTTCGTCACCTGGAAGGTCGCTGCGTCGCTCGATGGCCGCGTCGCCGCGGCCGATGGCACGAGCAGATGGATCTCGGGCGAGGAGTCGCGGGCAGAGGTGCACCGGTGGCGTGCTCGCTGCGACGCCATCGCCGTCGGCACGGGCACGGTCGCGGCGGACGATCCCCACCTCACGGCGCGGGACGCGAACGGCGATCCCGCGGGCACCCAGCCCCTGCGCGTCGTGGTGGGAATGAGCGATATCGACGCGAGCGCGAGCGTGCTCGATGACGCAGCTCCGACGCTCCACCTGCGCACGCGCGATCCGATCGAGGTCCTCGCCGAGCTGGGGCAACGTGAGATCCGGCACCTGCTCCTCGAGGGCGGGCCCCGGCTGGCCGCGGCCTTCCTCGCCGCTGGCGCGGTCGACGAGGTCATCTGGTACGCCGCCCCCCTGCTGCTCGGCGGCGGCCCGCTGGCGCTGGCCGACCTCGGCGTGGCGACCCTTGCCGACGGGATACGCCTGGTGGACGTGCGCGTCGAGCAGGTCGGCGGGGATGCGAGGATCAGCGGGCGCATCCGGCGCGCGTGACCAGGAGGGTTCGTGTTCACCGGCATCGTCGAGGAAACCGGCGCCATCGAATCGATTGTGGACCATGGGGATTCCTTGGTCGTTCGAATAGCTGCTCCCACCGTCACCAAAGACGCCGCGCACGGCGCCTCGATCAGCGTGAACGGAATCTGCCTGA
>JALQSY010000024.1:0-8576 GCA_023264215.1 Candidatus Nanopelagicales bacterium | reverse complement strand
CGAGATCACCGAGGTGGTCCGCCTGCCCGATGACGCCCTGCGGATCGTCATCCGGGGCGAGACCGTCACGCAGGGGACCCGTCACGGGGAGTCCATCGCGGTGAATGGTGTCTGCCTCACCGTGACGGAGGTGGGCGAGGGGACCTTCTCCGCCGATGTCATGCGCGAGACCCTGATGCGCAGCTCCCTGCGCGATGCCAGCGCGGGCACGCGCGTGAACCTGGAGCGCGCCGTACTGCCGACCGCGCGCCTGGGCGGGCACATCGTCCAGGGCCACGTCGACGGCACGGGCGAGCTGCTCTCCCGGGTCAGCTCCGAGCACTGGGACGTGCTGCGCTTCGCCGCACCGCCCGAGCTCGTGCGCTACCTGGTCGACAAGGGCTCCATCGCGATCGACGGCGTCTCCCTGACGATCTCAGCGGTGGATCCCGGTGCCGGCTGGTTCGAGGTGTCGCTCATCCCCACCACCTTGTCCGTCACGACGCTGGGGGACCGTGCCGAGGGCGACATCGTCAACCTCGAGGTCGACGTCATCGCGAAGTACGTCGAGGGCCTGCTGCGCGCGGGGGGCGCGGATGCCTGATCGGGAGTGCGGGATCGACGTGGCGAGCGAGGCGCTCGCGCGCGGCGATGTCGTGGTCGTCATCGACGAGGGCGACGACGCCGTGGGGGAGCCGGGCGGCGCGGACCTCGTCCTGGCCGCGGATCTGGCCGATCCCGCTCGCGTGGCGTTCGTGAGCCGTCACGGCTCGGGCTCGCAGCAGGTGGCCATGACCGGCGAGGCACTGGACCGCCTGGACCTTCCGCCGATGGCCCTCGGCGCCGACGGACGGCCGTCGGCCGTCGCGGTCACCGTCGATGCGCGCAGCGTCACCGGCGGCGGGGTCACCGTGGACGACCGGGTGATGACCCTGCGAGCGCTCGGCGATCCGTCGACGCGACCGACCGACCTCGCCCGCCCCGGCCACCTCGCGCCCGTCCGGGCCGTCCCCGGGGGCACGCTGCGACGTCCGGGCCGACCCGAGGCCGCGGTGGACCTGGCCCGGGTCGCGGGCAGGGCGCCGGCTGCCCTGCGCGTGGAACTCGTCGCCGACGACGGGTCCCTGCTCACGCCGGCCGGGGCGCGGGACTTCGCGCGCCAGCACGACCTAGCCTGCGTCACGATCTCCGACCTCATCGCGCATCGTCGTCGCGGCGAGCGCCATGTCGAGCGCTGCGCGGAATCCGAGCTGGTCACCGAGTTCGGCACCTTCCAGGCCATCGACTACCGCAACCGGCTCGACGGCATCGAGCATGTGGCCCTCGTCGCGGGCGACATCGGAGACGGTGAGCGGGTGCTGGTGCGCGTGCACTCCGAGTGCCTCACCGGCGACATCCTCGGCTCGCTGCGCTGCGACTGCGGGGCTCAGTTGCATGCCGCACTGCAGGCGGTGGCCCGGGAGGGGCGCGGCGTCGTCCTGTACCTGAGGGGTCACGAGGGACGGGGCATCGGCCTGCTGCACAAGCTCCAGGCGTATCAACTGCAGGACACCGGGCGCGACACCGTCGACGCCAACCTCGACCTGGGCCTGCCCGCGGACGCCCGGGACTACGGCATCGGGGCGCAGATCCTGGGCGACCTCGGCGTCCGCTCGATGCGGCTGCTGAGCAACAACCCGGCCAAGCGGGCCGGACTGGAGGGCTACGGCCTGTCGATCGCCGAGCGGGTGCCCCTCACCGTGACGCCCAACGAGCACAATGCCCGGTATCTCGCGACGAAGGCCGAGCGCATGGGACACGAGTACGCCGGGACGCCCGCGAAGGACGACGGGAGCAGCGCATGAGCGGAGCAGGCGCGGCACGCATGAGCGTGGCGGGCGCCGAGGGAATGCGCGTCGACGTGGTCGCGGCGTCGTGGCACGACCGGGTGATGGCCGGCCTCATCGCCGGGGCCCAGGCCGTGACCGGCGAGGCCGGGTGCGACACACGCATCCTGCGAGTGCCCGGCGCGTTCGAACTCGCCGTCGCGGCAGGCGCGTGCGCCCGGGCAGGTGCCGAGGCCGTCGTGGCCCTCGGCGTCGTCATCCGCGGTGGCACACCGCACTTCGAGTACGTCTGCGAAGCGGCCACCTCCGGGCTCACGCGCGTGTCCCTGGACACCGGCGTGCCCGTCGGCTTCGGCGTGCTCACCTGCGATGACGAGCAGCAGGCGCTCGACCGGGCCGGGCTGCCCGGCTCGCGCGAGGACAAGGGGCGTGAGGCGGCCGAGGCTGCGATCGCGACGGCGCTCCTGCTCCGACGGATCCGCACGCCCTAGGCTTGCCGCCGTGAAGACCTTCGACGCCCTGTACGCCGAGCTCCAGGAGAAGGCCGCCTTCGCCGGGTCAACGGGCAACACGCGCCGCCTGCTCGACGAGGGCGTGCATGCGATCGGCAAGAAGGTCGTCGAGGAGGCGGCCGAGGCGTGGATGGCCGCCGAGCACGAGGGTCGCGAGCGCGCGGCGGAGGAGATCGCGCAGCTGCTCTACCACGCACAGGTCCTCATGATCGCCAGCGGCGTCACGCTGCACGACGTCTACGAGCGGCTCTGACATGCTCCGCGTCGCACTGCCCAACAAGGGCCAGCTCGCCGACCCCGCGCGCGAGATGCTGCACGAGGCCGGCTACCTCCGCTCATCGGGTGCGCGGGACCTCGTGGTCCACGATCCCGACAACGACGTCGAGTTCTTCTTCCTGCGCCCCAAGGACATCGCCATCTACGTCGGCGAGGGCACCCTCGACCTGGGCATCACCGGCCGCGACATGCTGCTGGACTCGGGTGCGGACGCCGAGGAGCTCACGCAACTCGGCTTCGGGGGCTCGACGTTCCGACTCGCGGCCCCGGCCGGTATCGCGTCGCGCGTGGAGGACCTCGCCGGTCGCCGCATCGCCACGTCGTATCCGGGGGTCCTCGAGGCCTTCTTGGCCCAGCGCGGGATCGATGCCCGGGTCGTCCGCCTCGACGGTGCGGTGGAGAACGCCGTGCGCCTCGGTGTCGCCGATGCCGTGGCCGACGTCGTGGCGACGGGCACGACCCTGCGCCAGGCGGGACTGCAGACGCTCGGCGATCCGATCCTCGAGAGCGAGGCGCTCGTGGTGCGGCGTCGCGGTGCGCCCGCGGATGCGAGTGTCGACACGTTCGTGCGGCGGCTGCACGGCGTCATGGTCGCCCGGTCCTACGTCCTGGTCGACTACGACATCCGCACCGAGCATGTCGACGCGGCGTGCGCCGTGACTCCGGGCTTCGAATCCCCGACGATCTCCTCGCTCCACGATCCCGCCTGGGTGGCGGTGCGCGCGATGGTGCCACGCCGCGACGTCCATCGCGTCATGGACGAGCTCTACGATCTCGGCGCGCGCGGCATCCTGGTGACCGCGATCCACGCCAGTCGGCTGTGAGCCGGGCGGACAGGGGCGACGCGGCCGCCCCGACGATCACGGGCGATGGTCGCCGCATCGAGACTCCCGCTCGCTTCGCCGGCGATGACGGCAGCGCCGATGCAGGCCTCGCCGCGGCCCTGTCATCCGGCGACGGCGACGCGGTCCGCGAGCTCCTCGAGTCCGGCGTACGCCTGCTCGTGCCGATCGTCGCGGTCCTCGATGAGGCCGATGAGGTCACCGGGGCCGACAAGGCCAGTCACATGGCGAGCGTCAGCCTCGTGCAGCCCGATGGCCGACGTGGCCTCCTCGCCTTCACCAGCATCGACACGATGCGGGCCTGGGATCCGGCGGCGCGGCCCGTGCCCGTGACGGTGTTCGATGTGGCGGCCGCGGCGGTCGAGGAGGGCGCGCAGGGTGTGCTCGTCGACATCGGCGGACCGGTGCGCTTCGCGATCGACGGGGAGCTGCTCGCCGAGCTCGCGCGGCGCATCGGCTGAGCCGCGGCTGGACGACAGTGGGCCGCGATTCGGGGCGGCTCAACGCGGTTTCGTGTCGCCCAGCGCGTGACCGCCAGCGACTACGGCGTCACCGGACCGGTCAGCCGTTCGCCCGGGCCGTCGCCCGGGGCATCCGGGATCGGCGAGACCTCGCGGAACGCCCGCTGAAGCGAGGACAGGCCATCGCGCAGGGGAGCGGCGTGCTGCGACCCCAGATCCGGCGCCGCGGCGACGACCAAGCCTGCAAGCGCACTGATGAGGATCCGCGCCTCGGCCAGATCGATCTCCTCGGCCGCGTCGGGTCCCTCGCCCAGCCCGCACCTGATGGCCGCGGCCGTCATGAGGTGGACCGCCAGGGTTGACACCACCTCGACGGCAGGCACCTCGGCAAGGTCGCGCACGGCACCGTCGGGTGCGTCGGGGGAATCCGGGGAGTCGGGCGATCCGGCAGCGTCGGGGGAGTCGGTCACGGGCCCAGCCTGCCAGTTCGCGATGCCTGGCCCCGCCCGTCCCATCCTGCGAACGTCCCGGCTATTGACACTTGGGGTCGCTCGTAAGTGTCAACAACCGGGATGTTCGCGGACCGAGGCCCCCGGCCGGGTGGCCCGGCGCACCGCGGGATCGGCCCACCCCGCGAGGCTGGTAGCCTTACTCCCGGTCGGCTGCCCCGTGCAGCCCGCGAAGTGGAACTCGGTTCCCACCTGCCGCCCCAGGGTGTCAGGTCTCGATAGCCCGGACGTCCGGGCATGTCGTGCCGAGCCCTCGCGTCGAGGGCGATCCTCGAGATCAACGCCGATGAAGGCCATCGGCGAATGACGTCGAGGAGGCGCCATCAGCGTCGAGCCAAGGATCAACGACCGGATCCGCGTCCCCGAGGTGCGACTTGTCGGTCCCCAGGGTGAGCAGGTAGGCATCGTCCGCATCGAGGATGCCCTGCGTCTCGCCCAGGATTCGGACCTCGACCTCGTCGAGGTCGCGCCCATGGCGAAGCCGCCCGTGTGCAAGCTCATGGACTACGGCAAGTTCAAGTACGAGGCCGCAGTCAAGCTCCGCGAGGCGCGCAAGAACCAGGCGCACACCGTCATCAAGGAGATGAAGCTCCGCCCCAAGATCGACCAGCACGACTACGACACCAAGAAGGGTCACGTCGTGCGGTTCCTCAAGGCGGGCGACAAGGTGAAGATCACGATCATGTTCCGCGGACGCGAGCAGTCCCGGCCCGAGCTCGGGCTTCGACTCCTCGCCAAGCTCGCGGAGGATGTGCAGGATCTCGGATTCGTCGAGGCGGCCCCCAAGCAGGACGGTCGCAACATGATCATGGTGCTCGCGCCGCACCGGACGAAGGCGACCCAGGCACGGGCCGTCGACACCGAGGCGATCGCCGCCGAAGCCTGAGCACGACCCCCACTCCTGGGGCCGCCCTACCGAGAGGACAGCAATGCCGAAGCAGAAGACGCACAGCGGTGCCAAGAAGCGATTCAAGGTGACCGGCTCGGGCAAGATCACGCACGAGCAGGCCAACCGGCGCCACCTCCTGGAGGGCAAGTCCAGCCGCCGCACCCGTCGCCTCATGGCCGACGAGACCGTCAAGCCCGCCGACGTCAAGAAGGTCAAGCGCCTTCTGGCGAAGTGACCCGCACACCTTCGAAGGAGATCCGACATGGCACGCGTGAAGAGAGCAGTCAACGCTCACAAGAAGCGCCGTGAGGTCCTGGAGCAGGCGAGCGGGTACCGCGGCCAGCGCTCCCGGCTCTACCGCAAGGCCAAGGAGCAGGTCACTCATTCGCTCGTCTACGCCTACAACGACCGCAAGGACCGCAAGGGCGATTTCCGCCGCCTGTGGATCCAGCGCATCAACGCCGCGGTCCGCGCTCGCGGCATGACGTACAACCGCTTCATCCAGGGCCTCAAGGCGGCTGACGTCCAGGTCGATCGCCGCATGCTCGCGGAGATCGCGGTGAGCGACCCGACCGCGTTCGACGCCCTGGTCGACCTGGCGAAGTCCTCGCTCCCCGCATCGGCGGCCTGACCGCCCGAGATGTCGGCCGACCTGACGTCGACGCGCTCCGAGCGCGTCACGAAGGTCCGCCACCTGCACGACCGAAGGCACCGCGCTGAGCGCGGTGCCTTCGTCGTCGAGGGGCCGCAGGCCGTCCGCGAGGCCCTAGCACGCTCGGTCCTCGAGCTCTACGTCACCGAGGCGGCCGCGCAGCGCTACCCGGAGTTCCTCGAGCGGGCCCGTTCACAGGGCGCTCGCGTCGCCCTCGCCACCGACGACGTGCTCGACGCCATGTCGCAGACGCAGAACCCGCAGGGAGTCATCGCGGTCTGCGCGCTCGTGACCCGGCCGCTCGGCGAGGTCATCGGCTCGCTGGCATCGTCCGCACCGCTCGTCGTCGTCCTCGACAAGGTCGCCGACCCCGGCAATGCCGGCACGATCATTCGCACCGCCGACGCCATGGGCGCCGACGCGGTCATCCTCACCGACGGATCGGTTGATCCCCACAACGGCAAGTGCGTGCGCTCCACGGCAGGATCGATCTTCCACGTACCTCTCAGCACGGACGCGACGATGACCGAGGTCCTCGCCTCCGCTCGAGAAGCCGGGTTGCGCCTGGTCGCCGCTGACGCGCACGCGAGTGCGGCGTTGACTGACGCGGCCGAACTGCTGCGCGGGCCCATCGCCTGGGTCTTCGGCAGCGAGGCGCACGGGGTGGACCCCGCGTGGCGGGAGTCGGTCGATGCCACGGTGCGCATCCCGATGGCGGGCGCGGCCGAGAGCCTCAACCTCGCGGCCTCGGCGGCCATCTGCCTCTACGCCACGTCGGCGGCGCGATCGGGGACCTAGGTCCCCGGCATCAGCGAGGGGCTGGCGTGACGCACGCGACACCCGCGTGCCCTCCCCGGCGATCCTGCGGCCGTGGGGGAGAATGGTCGGGCCTAGGTTGGGCCGGTCGCGGATGCGACCACGCGGAAGAGGTGTTGCATGAGCTACGTCAAGTTGCCCGAGCTCGAGGAGACCGGCTACGTCGTCCTGGAGTCCTACGACCAGTCGCAGGATCCGCAGGAGTGGCTCGACATCGAATTCGTGGACTGGAAGTCCTCGGGCGACACCCGCTTCGCGCCGCTCGCGTCGGCGTACGGCGACCTGGAGTGCAACGGCTTCTGGCACCACAATCCGCCCAAGACAGACAAGGACGGAGTGTGGGTGGACGCCAATATCGAGCGTGCCCCCCGGCTCAAGGCGCGAGCGGAGGAGCCGGGCGCCAACATCGGCCGCTGCCGGGTGATCGAGCTCCAGCCCAATGAGTACGCCGACTGCATCTGGAATCTCCACCAGGACGACAACAATCGTCTCAACCCCGAGGGCACGGGCTGGATCGTGCGCGGCTTCTTCAACCTGACGGACAACCCCGACTCCTACATGATCCTGCGGGAGGACAAGGACGATCCGTCGACGGAGACGCGCATCCCCCTGCCTGCCGGCACGCAGGTGATCATCGACACCCAGCGCCTGTGGCACGCGGTGTGGCACACCGGCGACGAGCCGCGCTACTGCCTCATCACGTCGTGGGAATCCGGGCCCGAGCTCGGCGAGTACATCCGAGCCCGCAGCCCGCGGAGCCGGGTGGACAACGCGCCGCTCGACCAGGCCGTGATCGATGACGCGCAGGCAACCGTGGCGCGCCGTCGCGCTGAGCGTGAGGCGAAGTCCGGCGCCATGGTCGACGTCATGAGCGAGGCCTGAGTCGGTTTCGCCCGAAGCGCCCCCCGCCGGTAGCGTGGAGGGCATCGTGACCCGCGGACCCGCGGGCTACCCAGGAAGGTGATCGTGACCTCCGCTGCCCCCGCGACGGTCTCCGAAGATGATGTCCTCGACGCCCTCGAGGCCGAGGCCATCCACGTCTACCGGGAGGTCGCCGGCGCCTTCCGCCGCCCGGTGCTGCTGTACTCCATCGGCAAGGACTCCTCGGTTCTGCTGCACCTGGCGCGCAAGGCCTTCGCCCCGGCTCCGATCCCGTTCAAGGTCATGCACATCGACACCACCTGGAAGTTCCGGGAGATGATCGAGTTCCGCGACCGCCGTGCCGCCGAACTCGGCCTGGATCTGCGTATCGCTACCAACACCGATGCGGTGGAGGAGGGCATCACCCCCTTCACCCACGGCACCCACGAGTACACCCGCATCATGAAGACCGTCGCCCTGCGCGAAGGCCTGGACCGCTACGGATTCGATGCGGCGATCGGTGGTGCTCGACGCGATGAAGAGCGCAGCCGCGCGAAGGAGCGGATCTTCTCGCTGCGCGAACCAGGGCACCGATGGGATCCACGTAAGCAGCGCCCGGAGTTCTGGCACACGGCCAACACCACCCTCGCCGAGGGGCAGACCATGCGGGTATTCCCGCTTTCCAACTGGACGGAGTTGGACATCTGGCGCTACATCGAACGCGAGCAGATCGAGATCCCGTCTCTGTACTTCGCCAAGGAGCGCCCGGTTGTCGAACGCGGCGGCACCTTGATCATGGTGGACGACGAGCGCTACCCGCTCGAACCCGGCGAGCAGCCGCAGATGAAGTCGGTGCGCTTCCGCACGCTCGGCTGCTACCCGCTGACCGGAGCGGTCGAGTCCACTGCCAGCGATTTGGCCACGCTCATCGCGGAGATGGAGGAGTCGAACAT
>JALQSY010000249.1:248-2665 GCA_023264215.1 Candidatus Nanopelagicales bacterium | reverse complement strand
CCCCGTCCCGCGGGGTTGACGGCAAGGACTCACGGGTGAACGGCGAGTTCGCCGCGTGGATCGGGCACAGGTAACAGTGCCTCGAGACCTCACCGAGGCGCCACCAGATCAGCGTGCCGTCCGGAGATCCGATCGCCGCCGAGATCTGGTAGCCGGCCGTGGCCGCGTCGGCGTAGGCGGTCGCCCGGCGCCCCTCTGGCCACCGGCCCGGCTGCTGCGGCACGCCCGCTGCGACATCGGCCGCGAAGCGCGTGGCGAACGCCTTCTGCGATGCCACCTCGGAGGCGAGCGCGCGCCGGGCAGCTTCTCCCGGATCTCGACCGCCCCACACCTGACGCGACGCCGCAGCGAATGCATCCGACCACCCGGTATCGATCGCCGCGTGGAACGCCGTCGTGAGGTCCGCCACCGCGCTCGACAGCGCAGCCTGCGCTCCACCCGGAGCGAGCGCGGCGCCCGTCGTCGGGTCGAGGCCCGCGTCGATGGCCGCTTCGGCCACGTGGAACGCGTCGAGCGCAGACAGGAACGCGAGCAGTTGTCGCTGCCGAATCGCCGCGACCGCCTCGTACGCCCCCGCCGTGGAGGCCATGTCACGCCCCCGCGGACGGGGCAGGCGGGGCGGTGAGCGAGCCGACATCGATCGACGCTGCCGCGTCTCGACGCTGCGACATCGCCGCGGCCGCTTCGATCGCGCGTTCGACGGCCTCCTGTACGGCCTCATCGGACGCCGGCGGCGCCTCGCTCGACACGGCGCCGAGCACAGCGACCACGTCGGCCTTGGGCAGACCGAAGGCCCGCTCGAGCGCGTACCCCAGCGGCACGCGCGCCTCGGTCATCAGCTTCGCCGCCTCGGCTTGCGCCTTCGTGACCTGCGCGCGCTGCAGCTCGTAGAGTTGAGACGGCGGAAACATCTCGATCCGGATGTCGCCCTTGCGCGGGACGACACCCTGCGCGAGGCAAGCCCGCAGCAAGATCTGACCCGGGACATGCTGCGCGAACTCGGCCTGGTCGGACAGGATCGAGACCGCAAACGACGCGGCCTGCTCGACCAGTGTCGCCTTCGCGTTGACGTTGCGCTCCATCCCGCACAGCGCGGCCGGGACGCCCGAGACAACGTAGTCGCGCTCCTCGTACCACTGTGCCACGCGGAGCAGTTGCTCGAGCGGGGCAACCGGCGCCGTGAAGGGCGTCGGCGCCTTGTCGAGTTCCGGATCGACCAGATACGGCATGACCTTCGGCGATGTCTCGACCAACTGCGCGAGCTTGCGGCGCAGCTTGCCCGAGCGGTCGAACGTCATGTTGAGTTCGACGGCCTGCCGCACGCGGTTGACGAAGCTCCACATCTTGTCGGCCGACTGCTCGCGCGGGAACGGCCACAGGAGGTATTGCGTCGCGATCGACTCCATGGCCGCCATGGTCAGGAAGTCCTGCACCGCGTCGCCCGAGCGCCGGTTCTTCGTGCCGCTGGCGAACATCGACTGGCCGTAGATGTTGCCGCGCAGCCGGCCGGGGGCGTAGTGCAGCATGAAAAAGGGCTGGCACGTCGCGAGTTCGCCGACGGGCGTCGTCTGCGACCACTCGCCCACGCCAAGGTAGACCGTCCACGACAGCAGGCGCCGCGTGCGCAGGTCCCGCTCGGCGCGCACCGTCTCCGGCTCGCGGTGTCGCATCTCGACCAGGGCCCGGCTCCCCGTGTCGAAGACGAGCTCGTCGAACGAGTCACCGAGGAACTGCCCGGCGCCGTAGATGTCCGGCGAGAGGGTCTGCAGTTGGAGGCGATCGATCGTGGCGTCGCAGATCTCGGAGATCCGCTTGTCTGCGCCGCGTCCGTAGGTGACGCGGAAGGACAGCGGCGTGCCGTCGTCGCCGAACTGCGCCCCGAACGCGTACTGCCGTTTGACCTGCAGCGCCCGGCGCCACTCTGGCGTGTCCGTGAGCGCGGCGCGTAGGTCGTTGTACCGCTGCCACCGCGCGGCGTCGACGGCGTCCTGTCCAAACCACGTGCGGTCGCCAGCGACCGGCCGTAGGCCTGCCGCGTCCTCGACCGCCGTGCTTTGCGTCACAGGCGTCGCGCGCCCGATCTGCACCGCAACCACCGTCTCATCGCCACCGCCGAGCAGACGGTCGACCCCGCGCAGGAACCGCTGCGCAAGCGCGTTCACGGCGTACGCTGGATCAGCCATCGTCGACCGCCGACTTGAAGCGGCCGTCGCGGGCCTCCGCGGTCGTCACCGCGCCGAGCGCACCCTCGAACGAGTAGCACACCGCGACAGGCAGCCCGGCGGCCAGGGCCGACGCGCCGCCAGGCTTCGGGTCGGCGAGGCACGTCACCCCGCGGCGCTTGACGCAGTGGAAGCAGCGAGAGGCAGTGGGGCACGTCGCGGGCATGCCGGCAGCATGCCACGCAGGCAGGCACC
>JALQSY010000249.1:0-238 GCA_023264215.1 Candidatus Nanopelagicales bacterium | reverse complement strand
AGCGGTCAGGCAGTGGCCACCGCTCGAGCTCGCCGCTTCGTGGTCGAGCAGACGCCCCTCGACGGACGCGCGCGCCTCGTCGCTCAGCAGTTGCCGGCGGCCCGGGTTGAGCATCGGATCCATCCGGACCCGCTGATGCACCTCGACGTGCGCCCGATGCGTCCCCAGCCCCTCCGCGCGCACGCAGCACTCGCCATCGAGCTCGCACACGTGACCGCCAGCGGCCTCGACCACCCAG
>JALQSY010000248.1 GCA_023264215.1 Candidatus Nanopelagicales bacterium | reverse complement strand
CCGGAGCCTTCTTCGCCGGAGCCTTCTTCGCCGGAGCCTTCTTCGCCGGAGCCTTCTTCGCCGGAGCCTTCCTGGCGGGAGCCTTCTTAGCCGGCGCGCTCTTCTTCGCGGGAGCCTTCCTGGCGGGAGCCTTCTTCGCCGCTGCCATCTACGCCAACCTCCGCGCTGGTCCGCTCAACCCATGAAGAGGGCCCGAGTCAAGTCCGAGGACTTGCCGGGCGCCTGCTCCGCACGAGCCGGAGCCTGCCTAGTGTCGCACGCCCGGACATCCGTAGCGCTTCGGGTCCCATCCAAGCGGCGCGGCGGATGCCCGGGTCGCTAGCGGACGAGCACCGCCCTCCCCTGGCCCACCGTCAGGGTCAGGTCTGCCCGCTGGGTGACCGGCTCGGCGACCGGGAGGGGTCCGACCCCGGCGATCTCGTACGTGGCCTCCCACACCGCCGTGACCACCGCCTGGGCGCTGCCCGAGCGCCGGTAGGCGTGGCTGATGGTCTCCCGGGGCCACGGCCGACCCGCGCTCGTCGTCGACAGCGAGGAGTTGCCGAAGTCCCAGACCCAGCGCACACGGGCCGTGAGGTCGACGGGCAGGCCGATCAGATCGAACGAGGCGGTCAGGTCTTGCTCGGCCTGGTCCACGCCGAAGACGACGGGGATATGCGGCAGTGCGCGACCCTCGGGCTGGCGCCACGCGCGCAGCGGCGGCACGAGCGTCACGACCCGGTCGCGGAGCAACGCCTCGGCCGTGACCCGAGAGACCGGCCCCCCTGATCCGAAGCACGCTGCGCCGAGATTGATCTCCGCGCCACCGGGACGGGTGAGGAAGACGCGGAGCCAGTACCCGTCGGGGCCGCACAGGCGCGCAGGCCCGCGGCACGATCCCGCGGTGGTCATCTCGCACTGGATGACCGAGCGCCACACGCAGCCGGGGCAGTTGGCGGCAGCCCAGCGATAGTCCGTCGCGATCTGCGGGGGGAGCAGCAGGCTCCCCGATCCGACGAACGCATCCTGGTCGTCATCCCCGATGATCGTGACGTCTGCGCGCGCTGGCTGGGCGCCCACGGGGTGGAGCAGGGCCGCGCCGGCGAGGACGACGATTGCCAGCGTGACCACGAGGGGTCGCGCGACCATCAGGAGGAGGTGCATGCGGTCACGCTAGGGAGCGATCTACCCGGGAGGCGAGGCATCGCCCCGCACCGATCACGCGGCGTGCGCGCTGTGCCCGGAGTTCAGGAGACGGGGACGCTGCTGAGTGCCTCGCGGACGATGTCGCCTACCTGCTCCTTCTCGACGAGGAATCCGTCGTGACCGTAGGGCGAGCGCACGATGTGCAGCGGGCGCGCCGACGGAGTGGCCGCGACGAGCTCCTCCTGCAGGCGGAGCGGGAAAAGGCGGTCGGAGTCCAGCCCGACCACGGTCAATGGCGACCGCAGGGAGGCCAGCGCCTCCGCGGTGCCACCGCGGCCCTCGCCGACGTCGAACAGGCTCATGGCGCGCGTCAGGCCGACGTAGGTGTTGGCGTCGAAGCGCCGGGCCAGCTTGTCGGCCTGGTGGTCGAGGTAGGACTCCACGGCGAATCGGCCGCCCGACATCGGGTCCTCGTCGCCCTGGGGATCGCGTCCGAACCTCAGGCTGAGCTCGCCCTCGCTGCGATAGGTCAGGTGCGCGATGCGCCGCGCGACCCCCATGCCGACATGCGGTCCCTGCCCAGGCGCAGCGTCGTAGTAGTCGCCGCCTCGGAAGGCCGGATCGGCTTCGATCGCGGCGATCTGCGTGGCATGGGTGCCGATCTGATCGGCGGTCACGGCCGGCGTCGTACCCAGCACAAGCCCGGAGCGCACGCGATCGGGGTAAGCAGCCATCCACTCCAGGACCCGCATGCCCCCCAGCGAAGGTCCGAGCATGAGCGCCCACGAGTCGATGCCCAGGTGCTCCATCACCCGGCGCTCGACCTCGACCATGTCCGGCACGGTCACCACCGGGAATCGGCTCCCCCACGGCCTGCCGTCGGGTGCGGCGCTGGCCGGACCGGTCGTCCCCTGGCAGCCGCCCAGGACGTTGGCGCAGACCACGAACCACTCGTCGCTGTCGATGGGCGCCCCCGGCCCCACCAGGCCGTCCCACCATCCGGCCGTGAGATGGCCTGGCCCCGCGGGACCGCTGACATGCGCGTCTCCGGTGAGGGCATGGCAGATGTAGACGGCATTGCTGCGGTCGGTGTTGAGCGTGCCCCACGTCTGGTACGCCACCCGCACGTCGGGCACGGTGACTCCGGCCTGCACGTCCACGTCGCCGACGTCGAGGAACAGCCGATGCCCCACGGGGTCGCCCTCCCGCCAGGCACCGCTGGCGGGAGGGGGACCGTCGTAGGAGAGCGGACCGTAGGGCACGGGCATGGTGGGTGTCAGGACTCCTTGGCCGCGCGGAAGCCCGCGTCGAGATCGGCGAGGATGTCGTCGATCCCCTCGATGCCCACGGCGAGGCGCACCAGGCCCGGGGTGACGCCCGCGGACAGCTGCTCCTCCGGCGACAACTGGGAGTGCGTCGTGGATGCGGGGTGGATGACCAGGCTGCGCACGTCCCCGATATTGGCCACGTGGCTGTGGAGCTCCAGTGCCTCGACGAAGCGCTTCCCGGCCTCGAGGCCGCCTTCGATCTCGAAGGACAGCACCGCGCCGGAGCCGGCGGGGGCGTACTTCTCGGCCAGCGCATGCCACGGGCTGG
>JALQSY010000247.1 GCA_023264215.1 Candidatus Nanopelagicales bacterium | reverse complement strand
CGCTAAACGTCGACTTCGTGTCCCTGAGCACGCCGTGTACGGCGGTGGGACGGCGGCGTACGTCGGTGCCCTGTGGACAGGCCCGACCAAGGAGGCGAGTTCGCGCGCACGATAGGCCGATGCCACCCACGGGACGCCCCACGCTGACCGCGCGAGCGCTGCGCTCGGCCTTCGGCAACGGCCCGTTCAGTCGGGCCGCAGCGCTGGCCCAGGGGATCAGCGATCGGGCTCTGCGGTCCGCCATCGACAGGGGACTCATCGAACGCCTCGGGCATGGGATCCTGCACGTCCTGCCGTGTGAAGCAGTCGAGGATGCGCGCCAGGATGAGTTACCGGACATGGCGTCGCTCGTCGCACCGGGTGGCGTCGTGTCATTCACATCCGCACCGCCGCTCCTGCTGCTCCCGAATGCCTACTCGCGCTCGCCTGACGCTGTGCATCTCAACAAGACCGGATCCGGGCAGCGCAAGTCTCTAGCGATTCCTGGCCACCCAACGCTCCTCACCGTGCACCACTCGCCCATGCCCGAGCACCACATCACCTCCGTCGATGGCCTGCGCGTCACGACGCCCGAGCGGACCGCACTCGACCTTGCGCGGACCCTGCCGTTGCCCCGTGCGCTGATCGTCATCGATGCGACCCTGCGCCGACGTGTGCTCAGCGCCACGCCGCGGGACCTGCACGACGCCATCGAGGAAAGGGCAATCGTCCGCGACCTGGATGCCGCCCGCGCAGCCCGGACGGGCCTGGAGGACGTGGCCGGCGAGCAGATGGGCTGGCCCGGGATCATCCGGGCACGCACCGCACTCGACATCGGTAGTCCCGCGGCCGAGTCGCCCCTGGAGTCTTTCGCCAGGGGGACCTGGTTCGAGCACGGCATACCGCTGCCTGAGTCAGGCGTGCCGATCATCGGTGCGGATGGAGCGACCTACTGGGTCGATCAGTGCTGGCTCGAGCACGGAGTCATCGTGGAGTTGGACGGCATGTTCAAGTACGACGACCCGACGGCGCTCCGCAGGGAGAAGTTGCGGCAGGAGGCGCTCGAAGAGGCGGGCTGGATCGTCGTTCGCTTCACCTGGGAGCAGCTACGACGCGACCCATCGGGCTGCGCCGCCCGACTGCGCAACGCCCTGAGGCGCGGTCGACGGGCGGCGTAGCCCCCTCGCTCAAGGTCACGAAGTGGGCGTTTAAGACTGGCAATTCGGACAACGGGGCCCGCTAAACGACAACCTCATGCCCTTGAGCGAGCGGCGGCCGCGCGCAGGAGCGCACCCAGGGATGCGCTCACCTCATCTGGATCCAGCGGCACGGCGAGGGGCAGCGTTGCGCGCACGCCGACGGGGATGGCTTGGAACCCCCAAACCAGCACCTCGGGCGACACGTCTCCTCGTACCAACCCCGTCGAAGCCAATCCCCTCGCCATCTCCACGCGAGGCTCATGCGCGACCCGGATGCGCTCGACCACCTGCGCGCGCAGGACCGGGTCGTTGCGCGCCGCAATGCCCACCTGCAGCAGGACCCGCTGTGCTCCTACGTCGGCGCACGTGTCGATCATGCGCTGCCCGATCACCTGCGCCGCATCGCTGAAGGGATCAGTGCCCGCCAGGGCCTGGACCAGGTCCCACGTCCAGGTGTAACGATCCGGCTCGAGTTGGGCGAGGAGGACGTCGGCGAGCAAACCGGACTTGCCGGCGTACCGGCGGTAGAGCGCACCGGTCGTCACCCCGGCACCGGCGGCGATGTCACGGGTGGACGTGCCTGCCGCACCGCGTTCGGCGAGCAGCACGCGCGCAGCATCGACGAGTGCGCGTGCGACCTCGTCGCTTCCCTGAGGGTCCGGGGTCACCGGCACGGCGACGCCTTCGGGTGCTCCCGTGCGAGACGGTGAAGACACCGGGCCCACCGAGTCGCAGGCATCCATGAACCACCGCACACGACCGACAGCCGGCTGCGGACCGGGCCCTCCGACAGCCCCGAGCAGGGCACTGCCTACGGCATATGTCGCGACGTACCAGGCCATGCTCGGTGACAGGCGTTCCGCGAGCCCTCCGCGCAGCGCCTGCCACATGTCGATTGCGGTCGGTGTCAGGGCGGGCACGGTGTGCCCCGCGAGCATGATCTCCGCGGCGAGCAGTACGTCGCGCTGCCCCCGTCCCAGTGCCCAGTCGATGGCTTCCTCGGCAGAGGTCGACGCCCTCAGCCTGCGCGAGATCGCCGGCGCGATCCGCTCCGCCGCGATATCAGCGAGGAGAGCCTCGCGATCCGGCCAGCGGTTGTAGATGCTCCCGATGGAGAAGAAAGCCCGTCGCGCCACGCCCTCCATCGCGAAGTCCGCCTGGCCGACGGCGGCGAGTTCCTCCATGGCCGCATCCCGCAACGAGTCCGCAGTCTCATCGCGCTCCCGCCCCCGGGGATTCACGGCGCAAGTGTGCACCGTCGCGTGGGCCAGCGGAAGGGTCCTCCGCCAGGCTATTCGCCCAGGTGCGTGACGTGGAAGCTGGCGAACGAACGACTCGGAGTTGGTCCGCGCTGGCCCTGGTAGCGGCTACCGTAGCGCTCCGACCCATAGGGGTGCTCGGCCGGGGAGGACAGGCGGAAGAAACACAACTGCCCAATCTTCATCCCGGGCCACAGAGTGATCGGCAGAGTTGCCACGTTACTGAGCTCCAAGGTGACGTGGCCTGAGAATCCGGGGTCAATGAATCCTGCGGTCGAGTGGGTGA
>JALQSY010000246.1 GCA_023264215.1 Candidatus Nanopelagicales bacterium | reverse complement strand
TGGAGAAGATGTTGCACGATGCCCAGCGGACATCGGCGCCGAGAGCCACGAGCGTCTCGATGAGGACCGCGGTCTGCACGGTCATATGCAGCGACCCGGTGATGCGGGCGCCCTTGAGCGGCTGGCGCGGGCCGAACTCGGAGCGCATGGCCATCAGGCCGGGCATCTCATGCTCGGCGAGACGGATCTCGTCGCGGCCGAATTCGGCCAGGGAGAGGTCGGCGACCTTGTAGTCGGGCGCGCCGGAAGGGGTGACGGGACGATGGGACATGGGTGTGCACCTCGAAAGCGGTGGTGGGGCCGGCGGACGGCACGAGGCTTCGTTGGTCCGGCGGGCGTGGGATCAGCCTAGCGCGGTGCGCGCGCACAGGCACGCCGCCGCCTCGCCATCCACAGGAACCCGATCCGGCGGGCACGACAGCCGGCCGGTCGGCGCGAATGTCCCCATGGACCCATCCGCTCCTGTAGTCACGCTCGTCTCACGCGGTGCCGACCGCGTCCTGCATGGCCTGCTGCGCGGCGCCCGTGACGTCGTCGGTCTCGGGGCGCCGAGCGCGTGCGCGGGCTGCGGTCTCCCGGGTGCCAGCGTCTGCGCCGGATGCAGCGCCCTGCTCGCCGGGCCGCCCCGGCCGCACCGGCCGAGCCCCGCCCCGCCGGGCTGGCCCGCCGCCTTCGTCGTCACCGAGTACGCCGGGACGACGCGTTCCCTCATTGCGGCATGGAAGGAGCGCGGCCGTCGCGACGTGGCCCATCACCTCGCCCTCGCCCTGGCGGGCGCGATCGAGGCGGCCCTCGGATGCGATGACCGGTGCGCCGCGATCGTGCCGATACCAGCGTCCGCCGCGGCTCGACGCAGGCGCGGGGAGGATGCATGGGGTCGTGTGGCGAAGCTCGCCGTGCGCGGCATGGCTCGGCGGGGTCGGTGCATTCGCGTCGAACCTGTCCTGAGGCTGACGCGCCAGCCGCGCGACCAGTCCGCGCTGTCGTCACGCGAGCGGCGTGAGAACGTGCGCGAGGCGTTGGCCTGCACCCGCGTTCCCGAGGGAGCCATCGTGATCGTCGACGACATCGTCACGACCGGGGCGACGATCGCCGAGGCTGCCAGGGCGCTCAGCGTGGCGGGCGCGGACCCCGTGTCGGTCGCGGCGATCGCCGCCACCTTCCGATCGGGCGGCTGAGCGCCTCCAGCAGACTAGGCGCGTGGCCGTCACCCGAGCCCCCGTGGCGATCGTCGTGTCCGCGACGCCCCTGCTCCACGCGGGGATGGCCGGCACGCTCGCCGATGCCGGCTGGCACGTCCACGACGGCGGCGCCTCCACGGCCGCGCACCTGGTCGTCTGGGACATGCCCATCGGCGCGGGCGTCGACGACGTGGCGCGCATGCGAGAGATCTCCGGCGATGTCCCGCTGCTGGTCCTCGCACCCGATGCGGCGCCGGCGTTCCTCGCCGACCTCATCGCGGCGGGCGCGTCGGGTGCGGTCGACCGCGATATCGACGGACCCGGTTTCCTCCAGGCGGCGCACGCTGTCGCGGAGGGACGCACCGTGGTCAACGCGGGCCCGCGCAACGAGCGAGCGCTCGGTCGTCCTCCTGAGCTGACACGGCGCGAGTCCCAGGTCCTCGCCCTGCTGTGCGCCGGGCGCACGAATCGTGAAATCGCCGACGCGCTCGTCATCAGCGACAACACCGTCAAGAACCACGTGCGCCGCGTCTACGAGAAGCTGCAGGTGCGCTCCCGGACCGAGGCGGTCGTGCGCTCAGCGCGCTGGGGGCTGGTGCGCATCGCCGCGGACGGGCAGGACCCGGCCAGCCCGCTGCCGTCCGGAGGCGCGTAGGCCTGCGTCTAGGATGACCCGGTGGGCATCCTGGACAAGATCCTTCGCGCGGGCGAGGGCAAGACCCTGAGGACGCTCGATGGCATTGCCCGTCAGGTCAACGCCATCGAGGAGGACTTCGTGGCGATGACGGACGAGGAGCTCAAGGGCCTCACCGCTGAGTACCGGACCCGCCTGGACAACGGCGAGAGCCTGGACGAGCTGCTGCCCGAGGCCTTCGCGACGGTGCGCGAGGCCGCGCGTCGCACCCTCGGTCAGCGCCACTACGACGTGCAGATCATGGGCGGGGGCGCCCTGCACCTGGGCAACATCGCGGAGATGCGCACCGGCGAGGGCAAGACCCTCGTCGCGACGCTGCCGTCCTATCTCAATGCGCTCACCGGCAAGGGCGTCCATGTCGTGACCGTCAACGACTACCTCGCCGAGCGCGATGCCGAGTGGATGGGACGCATCCACCGCTTCCTCGGACTGAAGGTCGGCGTCATCCTGGCGCACATGACCCCGGCCGAGCGACGCGAGGCCTACGCGGCGGACATCACCTACGGTACGAACAACGAGTTCGGCTTCGACTATCTGCGCGACAACATGGCGTGGTCCACCACCGAGATGGTGCAGCGCGGCCACAACTTCGCCGTCGTCGACGAGGTCGACTCGATCCTCATCGACGAGGCGCGGACCCCTCTGATCATCAGCGGACCGGCGGACCAGCCCACGAAGTGGTACGCCGAGTTCGCTCGCATCGCGCGCGTGCTCAACCGTGACGAGGACTACGAGGTCGACCTGAAGAAGCGCACCGTCGCGATCACCGACGCGGGCGTGGTGAGGGTGGAGGACTGGCTCGGCGTCGAGAACCTCTACGAGACCGTCAACACGCCGCTGGTCGGATT
>JALQSY010000245.1 GCA_023264215.1 Candidatus Nanopelagicales bacterium | reverse complement strand
GCATCGACGGTGACGTTGGGACGGGCCTCGTAGATGATGCCGACGACACCGAGGGGCACGCGGATCTGCCGCACCTGCAGGCCGTTGGGCAGGGTGTAGCCGCGCACGACATCGCCGACGGGATCGGGCAGGTCGGCGACCTCCTCCAGCGCCGAGGCGATCGCATCGATGCGCGGTGCGTCGAGGGTGAGGCGGTCGATGAGGGCTTCACTGGTGCCGGCCTCGCGCGCGCGCTCGATGTCGACGGCGTTGGTCTCGACGATGCGGGGGATGGACGATCGCAGGGCTGCGGCGCAGGCCACGAGGGCGGCGTCCTTGCGCTCGCGCGTCACCCCGCGCAGCGCGGTGGCCGCCTCACGGGCGCGCTGGGCGCAGGCGAGGATCTCGGCGCGATCGTCGGTCACGGGATAAGGGTACGGCTAGAGGGGCGAGACTCCCCCGGCGGCGATGAGACCGGGTCCGTGCCCGAGGTGGCGCCCCCGACGATGGAAGGTCTCGCGGTCGATGACCTCGACTCCCACGACCTGCCAGTCCGGCAGTCCCGCGGACTCCCGGTGCTCGCCCCACAGGTCCACCGCGAGATCGAGCACCGACTGCGCGTTGGGGCCCTCCTCCCAGTAGCGGACCTCGGCGCGGTCGGCAGCGTAGCGGCCGGAGAGGAGGAAGGGATGCTCATGGGACAGCCGCTCCAGGCCGGAGCGGATGGTCTGCGCATCGACATCGTCGCCAGCGACGGTCACGGTGACAAACCACAGGGACGTGGCGGGTGCATGCTCCGTGCTGGTCACGTGCACCTCCACTACTCGCGCGGAGCTCCCGCGAGGATGACGAGATCGTCGCGGTGGACGACCTCCCGCTCGTACTCAGGTCCTCGTTCCCTGGCCAGGTCCCGGGTGGATCGGCCGAGGAGCCCGGGGAGTTCCCCTGAGTCGTAGTTGACCAGTCCGCGGGCGATCGTGTGGCCGCTTTCGTCAAGAAGGTCCACCGGGTCACCCGCGGTGAACTCACCCTCCACTTTGGTGACACCTGCCGGTAGGAGCGACGCACGCTTGACGGTGACCGCGCGGGCGGCTCCCGCGTCGAGATGCAGGCGCCCCTGGGGCGTGCTGGCATGCCCGAGCCACAGGAGGCGGGTGGGGCTACGGCGACCCGTGGGCAGGAACACCGTCCCCGTGCTGGCGCCGGCGAGCGCCTCTCGGGCCGCGCGGGCGTGGGCGAGGACGACGGGGATGCCCGCCGCCGTGGCGATGCGCGCAGCCTCGACCTTGGTCGTCATGCCGCCGAGTCCGACTCCGGAGCCCACGCCCCCGATGGACACGTCAGCGAGGTCGTCCATGTCGCGCACCTCGGTGATCATGCTCGCGCCGCCCTTGCCGGGCGGCCCGTCGTAGAGGCCATCGACATCGGACAGCAGGACGAGGGCATCGGCACGCACGAGATGAGCGACGAGGGCGGCCAGGCGATCGTTGTCCCCGAGCCGGATCTCGTCGGTGGCGACGGTGTCGTTCTCGTTGACGATCGGCACGACGCCCATCTCGATGAGCTTCTCGAGTGTGCGCTGGGCGTTGCGGTAGTGCGCGCGCCGGGTCATGTCGTCGGCGGTGAGCAGCACCTGGCCGACCGTGATGTCGCGCGCGGCGAACGACATCGAGTACTGCGCGAGGAGCACACCCTGTCCCACGCTCGCCGATGCCTGCTGGGTCGCCAGGTCGCGGGGACGCTTGGTCAGGCCCAGGATCGGGAAGCCGGTCGCGATGGCGCCGCTGGAGACCAGGATCACCTGGCTGCCCGCACCGACCCGGTCGGCGATGACGCTGACCAGGTCGTTCACGCGATCGACATCGACGCCACCATCGGGCCGCGTGAGCGAGGACGATCCGACCTTGACGACGATCCGGCGAGCCCTTCCCACTGACTCGCGGGTCGCCTGGGGGCTCACCAGTCCTCCAGGCGCCGGTCGGTGCCGCGCGGGCCACTCGCGGTGGTGCCCCCCGCGGCGATCGTGGGCTCCCAGTCGAACACGACGGCATCATCGCCGGGACCGATGACCACGGTGCTGCCGGGGGCAGCTCCCTGGGCGAGCAACTCCTCCTCGACTCCGAGCCGGGCGAGCCGGTCGGCGAGGTAGCCGACGGCCTCCTCGTTGGCGAAGTCGGTCTGGCGCACCCAGCGCTCGGGGCGGACACCGGTGACGCGATACATCGGCTCGCCGGTCTCCGGGTGCTTCTCGCGGCGCACCTCGAAGCCGGCGTCGTCGACGGCGGGGGGCGTGATGATGATGCGCGGTGCCGTGGCGTCGGCGGTGGCGACCCGGTGCTCCTTGACCAGGGCCGCCATGGCGAAGGACAGCTCGCGCAGTCCCTTGTGGGAGACCGCGGAGACGTCGAGGATCGGCACCTCGCGCTCCCCGAGCCGCTCCCGGACCAGGTCGGCCATGTCGGCGCCGTCGGGCAGGTCGGTCTTGTTCAGCACGATCACCGCGGGGCGCTCCATGAGCGGGACGCGGGTCTCGGCCTCCTCGTCCAGACCGGCGGCGTAGGTGGCCAGCTCGTTCTCGATGGTCTCGAGGTCGCGCACGGGGTCGCGGTCGGACTCCAGCGCCGCGGCGTCCAGCACGTGCACCAGCACATGGCAGCGCTCGATGTGGCGCAGGAAGTCCAGTCCCAGGCCCTTGCCCTGGCTGGCGCCGGGGATCAGGCCCGGCACGTCGGCGATGGTGTAGCGGTGCGCTCCG
>JALQSY010000244.1 GCA_023264215.1 Candidatus Nanopelagicales bacterium | reverse complement strand
AGCAGCGGTACAGCGGCGCGGCGCGCTCCAGCCTCATCGTGAATCTGCTCACCGAGGACAACCTGCCGAGCTACCACCATGAGATCGCGAGCATCTTCGGTCGCGATGGCGCCTGGGGCACGTGGGTGGGCCGCTGGACCGCCGAGGAGAACCGCCACAGCGTCGCGATCCGCGACTATCTCGTCGTCACGCGTGCCGTCGATCCGGTCGCGCTCGAGGACGCGCGCATGGTGCACATGACGGCCGGCTTCGAGGCGATCCACCCTGGCCTTTTGCACGGTGTCGCCTACGTATCCTTCCAGGAGCTCGCCACCCGCGTCTCCCATCGCAATACGGGTGCCGCGACCGGCGACCCGCTTGCCGAGCAGCTGTTCCAGCGCATCGCGCTCGACGAGAACCTCCACATGCTCTTCTACCGCAACGTCTTCGGCGCAGCCTTCGATCACTCGCCGGATCTGTCCATGCGCGCCGTAACCGACACCGTCCGCGATTTCGCGATGCCCGGTCACGGCATCGACGGCTTCACTCGCAAGGCCATGGAGATCGCAGTGGCCGGGATCTACGACCTTCGCCAGCACATCGATGAGGTCCTCATGCCGGTGCTGCGGCACTGGAAGGTCTTCGAGCGCAACGACCTCGGTCCCGACGGCGAGATCGCGCGGCAGGAGCTTGCGGAGTTCCTCGACGGGCTGCGCGAGCAGGCCGACCGCTTCGAGAACAAGCGCGAGGCGCTCGCCAAGCGACTCGGCTGGGCCGACTAGTCCCGCCCCACTGCGCTCGAGGACACGAAGTCGTCGTTTAGAGGGCCCGCGTGTCCGCTTTGCCCGCCTTAAACGACGAACTCATGACCTTGACGCGGCGATGAGCGTGAGCCCGCGGAGCGGTGGGGTGGTCCCGGGGTGCGCGCGACCTAGACCTTGCGCACCTGATCGGTGAAGAACTCGTTGGACTTGGCGTTGAACAGCAGCAGCAGGACGATGACGTCGAGGGCCACCGCGAGGAAGGTGCCGAACATCCAGGTCTGGGTGCCCCAGCTCGTCACGATGAAGATGACGCCACCGACGATGCGGATGATGATGAGGATGGTCAGCAGGATGCGGGCGACATTGCTGCCACGGCTGATGGCGACCGCGAAGATCGCGTAGATCAGCGCAACGATCAAGATGGCGACACCGGCGACGATCGTGATCGGGCCCGCGGTGGTGTTCCACGACTCGGGGAGGTCGAGCTCCTTCAGGCGCTCGGCCACGACCGCGGGGTCGCTGGCGGCAATGGCCGTGCCGGCGATGATCGCAGCAATGGCTCCCACGAGGGTGAGGGCGAAGCCGATCCACAGCAGGATGACGACGATGGTGACTTGACTGGGGCGCACGCGGACCTCGGACATGCGTCCACGGTAGCGATATCAGTCGTCGGAGGCGAACATCCCCGGCTCCGAGTCGCCCACTATCCGGGCGATTTGGGGCACGACCAGGAACCACGTGACCACGTGCGGGATGAGCAGCCAGACGCGCGTGGACCAGATCACGTCGTCGGGCTGGATCAGCGGGCTCGCGCAGGACAGCACCGCGATCGCCGTACCCGCCCAGAAGACCACCTTGCGCGCATGTCGGCGGCCGAGCATCAGGGCGGCCAGCAACGCGCCCACGACGGCAGCGAGGAGGGGGACCAGGAGCATGAGGAACCACGGCACCACCTGCAGGCTCTCGGCACCCGGGCGCGTCACCTCGAACGGCACGCCGAGCAGGCGTCCTACCCCGTAGATCCCCAGGCTGATCAGGCCCGACCATCCGCCCGTCACGGCTCCGGCGTAGACGAGGTTGGAGGTGTGGGGGACCGAGCTCGCCGGAGGCGGTACGGGGGTGACCGAGTCGGCCCAGGGAGCACTCACGTGGGCCACCGTATGCCCGAAATGGACCCGAGAGTCCCCTTGCGTGGGCTACCGATCAGTAGCATCATGGAGTTACTGACGGGTAACACCGGCCGGTAACAGCGCCGCTCGGGCATCCGATCCGCGAACGCAGGGAGTCACCATGTCGCACTACCGCGCAAACCTGAGGGACATCGAGTTCAACCTCTTCGAGGTCTTCGGTGCCGCCGACCGTCTCGGCTCCGGTCCGTACGCCGAGATGGACGTCGAGACGGCCAAGGATGCCCTCGGCGAGATCGAGCGGCTGGCCGTCGGCCCCCTCGCGGAGTCCTACCTGTCGTCGGATCGCAATCCGCCGAAGTACGACCCGGCGACGTACTCGGTCGAGATGCCCGAGGACTTCAAGAAGTCCTACCGCGCGCTCATGGACTCCGAGTGGTGGCGCCTGGACCTCCCCGAGCACATGGGCGGCGCGGGCTCCCCGCCGTCGCTGCGCTGGGCCGCAGCCGAGATGTTCCTCGGCTCCAACCCCGGCGCCTTCCTCTACATGTCCGGCCCCGGCTTCGCCGCGATCCTCGATCGCATCGGCAACGCCGACCAGAAGCGCTGGGCCGACCTGATGATCGACAAGGAGTGGGGCGCCACCATGGTCCTCACCGAGCCCGACGCGGGATCGGATGTCGGCGCCGGTCGCACCAAGGCCTTCGACAACGGCGACGGCACCTGGCGCATCGAGGGCGTCAAGCGCTTCATCACCTCCGCCGAGCACGACATGACCGACAACATCGTCCACCTCGTGCTCGCCCGCCCGGTCGGTGTCGAGGGCGCCGGCGGCCCCGGCACCAAGGGCCTGTCGCTCTTCCTCGTGCCGAAGT
>JALQSY010000243.1 GCA_023264215.1 Candidatus Nanopelagicales bacterium | reverse complement strand
TTCGTGAGGGCGATCGCATCGGCTGCCTGGGTATCGGCTCTGGCCTCAACGCCAGTGTCATCGAGATCTCCTGGTAGCCCACTGCACGCCATGAGCGCGACATTGCCTGACCTGCCTGGTCTGGACCCTGCCTGGTCGCGGCACGTCGACATCGGCGGCGTGAGCATGCACGTGCTCGAGCGACCGGCGATGGGCGAGCCCGTGCTCACCGTGCTCGCCGTGCACGGCAACCCCACCTGGTCCTATCTGTGGCGACGCCTTCTCGCGAGCGCTCCGGCCGCCTGGCGCGTGATCGCGGTCGACCAGATCGGCATGGGCTACTCCGACAGGCCCTCACCCTCCGAGCCGGTGCGTCGGCTCGCCGATCGCATCGCCGACCTCGGAGCCCTGACTCGGGCCATGGGCGTCACCGGACCGGTGGTCACGGTCGCCCACGACTGGGGCGGCCCTGTGTCGCTGGGCTGGGCTCTCGAGCATCGTGCTGACCTGGTCGGAGTGGTGTTGGCCAACACGGCTGTGCATCAGCCCGAGGGTGCGCCTGCGCCGACGCTGATCCGACTCGCGCGATCGCGGCCACTGCTCGACACCGTCACGAGGCGCACCTCCACCTTCCTGCGGGGGACCACTGTCATGTCGCGCCACATGCCGGCCGAAGTGGCGCAAGCGTTCCGGGCGCCGTACGACGGGCGCGCGCGCCGAAAGGCAATCGGGGATTTCGTTGCCGACATTCCGCTCTCTCCCGATCACCCGAGTGCGCCCACCCTCGACGCCATCGCCGAAGGCATCTGTTCCCTCGACGTGCCGGTGCTCCTCGCGTGGGGGTCCGATGATCCTGTCTTCTCAGACCGGTACTTGCGAGACCTGGGCGAGCGCATGCCGCACGCTGACGTCCATCGATACGAGGGTGCCCGGCACCTCGTCACGGAGGATGCACCGACGTGGTGTGCCGATGTCATCTCCTGGATCGACGCCAGGGTGCTCGGCGCGCACAGGCCGGGCACCGAGACTCCCGCCTCCCCCGAGGTCGAGGACGGTGCGGGTCAGGTCATCGTGCCGATCGGTGCAGCGCTCGACGAACGAGCGCGCGACAGCGCGGTGGCACTCGCTGATCTGCGGTCCGACCGCCGGGTGAGTTGGGCCATGCTCGCCGCACGGACGCACGAGATCGCTGCCGGTCTCGTCGCCATGGGGGTGCGCCCAGGTGATCGCATCGCCATGCTCGTGCCGCCAGGCGCTGATCTCATCGCTTCCGTCTACGCCGCGTGGCGCATCGGCGCTGTCGTTGTCGTCGCCGACTCCGGACTGGGAGTGCGCGGCATGCGCAGGGCACTGCGCTCGGCGGAGGTGACTCACGTCATTGGTATCCCCGCGGGCCTCGGGCTCGCGCGCACCCTCGGTCTGCCCGGAGTGCGCATCCTTGTCGGACGCACCGGGCCCGCGACACGGGTGTTGGGTGCTGATGCCTCGCTCGCCGAGGTCGCTCGCCGAGGTCGCGAGGCCCTCGCCTTGTCCGAATTGCCGGCCACCCCGGACGGCAGTACCGACGCGCTCGTGGCCTTCACGTCCGGAGCGACCGGCCCGGCCAAGGGTGTCGTCTACACGCACGCGCGACTGGCTCATCTGCGCGATGCGCTGCGCTCTGCGTACGACATCGGCGCCGGCGATGCCCTCGTGGCGGCCTTCGCCCCGTGGTCGGTGCTCGGGCCGGCCCTGGGAATCCCGTCGGCGATCCCCGATATGGATCTCACCGATGCCAGCACCCTTACGGCCCGGTCATTCGCGGACGCGGCCGGTGCCGTCGGCGGCACGCTGGCCTGGGCGTCACCCACAGCCCTGCGCGCGATCGTGGACTCGGGGGAGCACCTCGACATGCATGAGCGCCGGGCCCTGGACGGCCTGCGCTTCCTGCTCGTGGCCGGGGCACCCGTGCCGGTGGATCTGCTCGAGCGCGCGGCTGCGCTGCTGCCGTCCGCGACGCTGGCGACGCCCTACGGCATGACCGAGGCACTCCCCTTGACCGAGGTGACCCTCGACGAACTACGGGACTCGGACGGCATCGGCGTCCTCGTCGGGCGACCCCTGACTGGCGTCGACATGGGCATCGCCCCCCTCGACCCGCAGGGGGAGCCGGCGCAGATGCTGGTCGACACCCCGGAGACGACGGGCGAAATCGTCGTGCGGTGCGACTGGATGCGCGATCGCTACGACCGGCGCTGGGCGACACAGCACCGAGCCGACTCCCCGCCGGGATGGCATCGCACCGGTGACGTGGGGCACTTCGATGAGCAGGGACGACTCTGGGTTGAAGGTCGCCTGGCGCACGTGCTCCTGTGCGCCGATGGACCGGTGACGCCGGTCGCAGCGGAGCTGATCGCCCAACGCGCAGCGCGGGTACCCCTGGCCGCGCTCGTCGGCGTCGGTCCCGCGGGCGTCCAGGTCCCGGTGATCGTGCTGCAGGCCCCCGGGCCTGGCCTAGGTCTTGCCGACCTCTACACAACCGAACGCGTCCGCGAAGCCGTGCGCAACGCTCTGGGGCTCGAGGTCGCTGCTGTGCTCACCATGCGCGCACTTCCGGTCGACGTTCGTCATCGCTCCAAGGTGGATCGTTCGCGCATCGCCCGCGAGGCGGGGGAGTTCCTCGCTGGGGAGCGCGCCGATGGCTGAGCGGATCGCTGTCACGGGAGCCTCGGGAGTCGTCGGTGGCGCGGCCGCACGTGCATTCCTGGCCCGCGGTGACACGGTGATCGCGGTCCAGAGGG
>JALQSY010000242.1:2522-2776 GCA_023264215.1 Candidatus Nanopelagicales bacterium | reverse complement strand
ATGCGGCTGCCCGAGCTGCCGCGCCACCTGCCCGAGGACTCCCCCGTCTTCGCCAATGCCGACGGCACGCCGATGCTGCCCTCGACCGTGTCCGACACCTTCCGCCGCCAGGTGGCCAAGTCGGGACTGCCGCAGATGCGCCTGCACGACGCCCGCCACACCCACATCACCCACCTGCTGCGCTCGGGGGAGCCGATTCAGAACGTCTCGGCGCGCGCCGGTCACGGATCGTCGTTCACGACGCTGACGACGTA
>JALQSY010000242.1:0-2512 GCA_023264215.1 Candidatus Nanopelagicales bacterium | reverse complement strand
ATGTGATCGCCGGCGACGACGAGCGCACGGCAGCGAGGGCAGCCGGGCTCTTCGGGGACTGATGACCACATATATGTGCACCATAGAGGCATACATGTGCTAGTATTCGTGAGTGCGCACCACTCTCATTCTCGAAGACTCCATCTATCAGCGCGCCAAGGTCACGGCCGCCGAGCGTGGAGTCACCGTCGCCTCCGTGATCGAGGAGGCCCTGCACCTGCTGCTCGCCTCTGAGAGCCGCCAGCCTCCCGCGGCCCTCGGCCCCATGCCCGTGGATGAGGGCATGAGCTGGACTCGGCCGGGCGTGGACATCAACGACTCACGGTCGCTGCTGGAGATCATGGAGTCCGGCGAAGGTGCCGATGTACTGCGTTGACGTCAACATCCTCGTTCACGCCTACGCACCGGCCAGCCCGGACCATCGTGTGTGCCGGAAGTGGCTGGAGGTCGCGCTCGAGGGCGGTCAACCCATCGCCCTCCCGGTGTCAGTCCTGGCCGGCTTCTGGCGCATCGTCACTCACCGCAAGGCCCTGACGGTGCCCTCCTCGCCGGACAAGGCGACGGCGTACACCGACTGGCTGCTCGCGCACCCGATCACCATGGTCCCGGCGGTGGGTCAGGCGACCTTCGCGATAGCCCGCGACCTCGTCCGCGAGCTCGGCCTCACCGGCCACGACGTGCCCGATGCGGTCCTGGCCGCCACGGCCCTGGAGCTGCGGGCGACGCTGGTGACGGCGGACCGTGGCTTCCGGCGCTTCCGAGGACTGACCGTCATGGACCCCACATCACCGGGGTGACGTGATGCGCAGCAGCATCGTCGCCGACGGGACGACCTTGCCGCTCGCGTACGTACTCAAACGCGATGCCGACGTGCCGATAGTGGCCGCGAAGTCAGCCGCCGTCAGGCCAGAACTCTCGATGGCTTCGCGCACTCGGCGTGCAACCTCGTCTCGCTCCTGGGCCTCGACACGATCGCGGGCCTGCGCGACGGCAGCGCTGAACAACGCCGCGGCAGCACGGTCCTGCGTGATCCGGGTCCAGCGCTGGATCCGCCTCGCCACCGTGCCCCAAGGGCGCGCGCGGATCTCGGTGAATACCGGGCTCCAGTCCTGGACGAGACCGCGCTCCAGGGTCTCGACAAGGGCCTCGTGGGGCCAGGTGTCGACCGGCTCGTCCGCAGACGCCTCGACGTTGCGGAATTCGACCGCGCTCATGCCTCAGCCACTTCGAGCGCGAGATCTCGGCAGGCAGCTACGACAGCGGCCCAGTCGTGCCAGCGAGCATCCAGACCGCGATACCTCGGCAACTCGCCAATGACATCCGGGTCCACGGGTCGCGGATCAGCTAGCGCAAGGGCAAGGCTCGTGCGCACCGACCCTGCCTCGAGGGATCGATCATCGTAGTAGTCGTCGATGTGACGGAGGATCTCCCCGGCGTGATCCAAACCGATGAGTGCGGCGAGCGCGACGACGTCGAGGTAGTCGCGGACGGCGTTGCGTTGCACGACGAGGTAGGCCTTGACGCGCAACATCTCCTCGGGTGTGGGCGCGGTAACTGTCGCACCGGGAGCGACCTCGATTGCGACGGTCTCCAGGGGTCTTGTGCGCCGGAGATTCCGCAGCCCCGCCTGGATCCCATCCAGTGAGCCCATGATCGTCATTGGCGGGCGCGAAGCGCGCACCGATGTGGCCCAGCCATCGCTCGCCTCGACAGCATCGAGCACCTGGGCATAGCGCTGCTCGAGATCGACCAGGACGTGGTCGTGATCGAAGGACTCGCGGTGGCCGGCGTGGAGGGCAGCGGCCGAACCGCCCACGAGGACGGCGTCGGGGACCACCTGCTGTAGGCGCGCAGCCGACTCGAGTACCCGCTGGAGACGCTGCGATCGAGGCATGGATCTAGATTATCTGATCTGATAATTCCTGTCCACACTCCATTCGGTGCCCATCGGTGCACAGGCTCGGGCGAGATCACCGTAAGAAGCGACCTCGCCCCTAGCGTCCGGCGCATGTGTCTCCCTTCAGCCCAGACCACCCTCGGCGACTACCTGCGCCAGGAGTGGCTGCCGCGCAAGCAGGCGGGCTGGGCCAGCGGGAGCAGGCGCCACCGCGAGTGGACCGTTGACACCCTGTGCGAATCCCCCCTGGTCGACCGGCCCATCGGTGAGCTCACGGTCATGGAGATCGAGCGATACTTCGCCGAGCGCGCCGCCACCCCCTTCCCCTCCACCGGGCAGGTGCCGGCACGCGGCAGCATCAAGGCGCTCTACGCCACGCTCAAGGCGTGCCTCGGCGATGCCCACCGCTACGGCCTGATCCCCAACAACCCCTGCGCCAAGGTGCGACTGCCACCGGACTATGGCCAGCCCGCGCCGATCTGGTCACCCGAGCAGGTGCGCGCCTTCCTCGCGCACACTGCTGGCACACGGCAGGCGGTGCTGTGGCGGGTGCTCTTCGCTACCGGGATGCGGCGCGGGGAGGCACTCGGGCTGACCTGGCGCCATGTCGACTTC
>JALQSY010000241.1 GCA_023264215.1 Candidatus Nanopelagicales bacterium | reverse complement strand
CATTCCGGGCGGAGGCGCTGCGGACAGGGAGTAGGTCACCGCGCCGGCGAAGCCCGTGGCCTGCATCGTGGCGGAGGAGAGCGGCCTGCCTACGAGCCCGGTAATCGTCTGCTGATTCGGCACGAGAGCGGGCGTCGGCGTGGGCGTCGGTGTCGGCGTGGGTGTGGGCGTCGGCGTCGGCGTCGGCGTGGGTGTGGGTGTCGGCCCGGGGCCGGGTGTCGGCGCGCATCCGGGTGCGTCTCCCAGCGTGATGGTCCAGTTCTGCGCCTGGTAGGTCCCGATGGCCGGACTCAGCCCCGGAGGTAGGAAGGTGTCGCTGTACGCGGTGCCGTAGGCACCGGCGGCACCGCCCCCGCCCTTGCTCACCGTGCGGATGAGCGCGTCGTAGGAATTCCAGGCGGCGTACTGGGAGGGCACGCCGGCATTGCCGTAGGCCGCCGTCAATGGATTGCGTGTGAAGTTCTGCGCGTTCGCGCCGGTGTTGGTGCCTCCACCGTACTTGCCGCCCCAGTATCCGTAGGCGAATCCCACGATGAAGTCACGGTAGATGGTCTTGACGAGGTCCTGGTACCCCGTACCGGCCAAGGCCGAGCCATTGCTCCAGCCGTAGTTCGTCCCGCCGAGGACGACCTTGAACGGACCGTCCTCGCCGTACATGGCGTAACCGGTTCCGGGCTTGGTCCCCGGACCGTAGATGCTCGATCCCTCGACCGTCAGGGTGGGACCGGTCACTGTCTCGCCGCCGTCTGTGATCGTGCCCTTCAGCGTCCACATGTCAGTGCCCGGTGCGTATGTCGCCGTGTAATTGAATGGGCCGGGCTGGTTCGCCGCGTTGTGGACATCCTGGATCGTCAGCGGCGAGAGGGTCTGCACGTACTGCGCGTAGGTCTTGACCTGCTCCGTCATGTATGCCGCAGGGATCTTTGCAGCGCCGATGTAGCCGACGACACGGGTGCCGGCTGCGTCGTAGCGGATCACGCCGGCTGTTCCCGTGCCATTGGCCGCGGTCCAGGCTGCGGGTGGGACGATCTTCTGCAATCCGGCGACGAGATCCGCGAGGCACCCCGTCGTTCTCCGGCTTTTCGGGACAGCCAGGGTGCCGGCTTGGTCGGTGAAGAGCCGGGAGGACATGGAGAAGCCGATCTGGTCGATCAGCGTCAGATCTGTGAAGAATCCGCCGCCGTAGGTGAACTCCGCCATGGAATAGCGGACGGTCGATGTCTGCGGGTTGGGAGCAGCCTGACCGTTCAGGTCCGTGTCCGACAGGTAGATGACCCCGGAGACGATGGGCTGCTGTATCTCGAAGTAGGCGGTGCCGCCCGTGTCGTCCGGCCCAGCCTGATAGCCCGTGAGGTCCGTGAAGGCCAGGGACGTCACTGTGGCGAGATTGACGCCGGTGAATGGTGCGGCCGAGCCGCCTCCGGAGGTATCGGCCACGACTCCGACATAGAGCGAGTCATCGACCACATCGCTGGTGTTGGTCACTTGGATACGGATCGGCCCCGTCACCCACGGGGTATAGGTGAGCGCGTTCAAGGCTGTGCCCGTTGACCCTGGCCCGCTCACCAGGATGCTCGAGCGGTCCTGATAGGTCAGGAGAACGCCGCACGACTGCGCGGGAAGCGACTGCGGTGTGAACGCCACCTGGTTTGCCGACTGCGTCGTCACCTTCCGCGGGAAGAGGCCCGACCAATTGCTGCTGCACATGACCTGCGTGACAGCGGTGACGCCAGCGAGTGCGCCCGCGGTCGAGTTGATGAGAACCGTGGGCGGCGAAGCCGTGGGGAAGCTTGCCTCGAGGGCACTCGGAGAGGGAGACGTGATAGCGAGCGGGTTGTTGTGGACGTAGAGCCTCAAGGACGCGCCTGACCAGTTGAAGGCCACGCCCTGGATGGGTGTCGCGGATGTCAACTTGCACGTATCGCCCTTGCTGAGCTTCTTCTTCTTGAGCAGTGACGCGGGTACCACGACGCTGGCAAGCGCACCATCGGTACCTGGGACGGGCGTGACCCTATTCAAGGTCAGGGTCCTGCTGTTGGTGCAGGTGTAGGTCAGCGACTTCAAGTTATCCAGGTCATTGCCGCTGAAGTACACGGTGGAGTTGGCGCTGAGGGCGACGCGTGAGGCGAAGACAGCCCCAAAGCCCGGCGGTTGTGCGTCATCTGAGTGTGCAACGCCCACAAGCGAGGCGCCCAAAAGGGCCGCGACAATGGCGGTAGCGGTAGCGATTCGCGGCTTTGACTTCATGAGGTGCCCCCTAGGGTGGCGATACCCTGCGCCATCTCCATGAATCTAGGCGAAAGCGAGTGGTGACATCAGGCCGTCGACGAAAATTTCCCGTTCGCGGGAGTCTTCGCGGTGTGCGCCCAGCTCGTTTCGGTGCGGCGATGACTGCCCCGTGCATCCAGGACCCTCGTGAGGCCCCGAGCAGCGGGCTAGGGCCGGTGCGGTGAGATAGCCCCCATGACCGTCCGCGTGGGCCCAGCCCCGCTCACTGCCGCCGAGGTCGTCGCCGTTGCCCGGGGCGGTGAGCCCATCGAGCTGACCGAGGACGCCTTGGCGGAGATGGCCCGCTCGCGGGCGATCGTCGACGATCTCGCATCCTCCCCTGAACCGGCGTACGGCATCTCCACCGGGTTCGGCGCGCTCGCCACCGTGCATATCCCGCCGGAGTCGCGCGCGCACCTGCAGTCCTCCCTCATCCGCTCGCATGCGGCCGGCTGGGGACCGGAGGTCGAACCCGAGGTGGTGCGCGCCACGATGCTGCTGCGCCTGCACACCCTC
>JALQSY010000240.1 GCA_023264215.1 Candidatus Nanopelagicales bacterium | reverse complement strand
TGACGCCGCGTCCGAACTGCGCGGGCTTGCCCGTGACCGTGAGGTCCGTGGTGACGTCGACGCGGGTGCGGTCGGGGCCTTCAGCGACAAGCTGGGTCGTGACCAGCGCCGACGCGGTGCCTGAGCCCCGGGTCTCCTTGCCGGTCCCCGCGATGACAGCGCGGTGGTTGGCCTGGTCCTTCTCCACGAAGTTGGCCTTGCCGCCGTAGGTCATGTTGACCGGGCCGAGCTTGACCTTCACGGACCCGGTGAACGCGTCGCCGTCCACCGTCTCGAGCGTGGCGCCGGGCATGCAGGGCGCGATCGCCTCGACATCGAGGAGGGTCCGCCACGCGGTGTCGATGTCGGCGGGGACGACGAACGAGTTCTGCAGATCCATGCACGGCTCCTGACATCGAAGGTCAGCGGGCCCGCGTGGCCCACTCCGGCTCGAGGCACGACACTAGTCCCATGGCGGAGCCGTCGCGACCGATCGAGGTGCATCTGTTCGCGGCTGCCCGTGCAGCAGCGGGTGCCGACGTCATCCGCGCCACGGGGGCATCCCTCGGGGACGTGCTCGCCGACGCGATCTCGCAGGCCCCCGGTCTCGGCAGCGTCATCGAGCGCTGCTCGGTGCTCGTCGACGGTGTCGCCACGCACGATGAGCAGATGCCCGTCGCGCCGGGTGCCCGGGTGGATGTGCTGCCGCCCTTCGCCGGCGGGTGATCAGCCGCCGATCGCGCTCATGGGGCGCGGGGGCTGGATGAACGACGGATCGTTGATGCCGTGCCCCGGGAGCTTCGCCTGGACGCTCGCGTGGAGGCGTCGGCGGACCTCGGCCTCGCGATCCGTCACGGACAGGGACTCGTCACGGAGCACCGCACGCAGGTCGGTCTCATCGCGGGCGAAGAGGCAGTTGCGCAGTTGTCCGTCCGCGGTGAGGCGAAGGCGATCGCAGGTGCCGCAGAACGGGCGCGTGACGCTGGCGATGACGCCGACGGTCGCGGGGCCGCCATTCACATAGAACTCCTCGGCGGGCGCGGTGCCCCGCTGGGGGAGGGGCGTGATGTCGAACTCCGTACGCAGACTCGCGAGGATGTCCTCCGCCGTCACCATGTTGGCGCGGTTCCACAGGCCGCCCGCATCCAGCGGCATCTGCTCGATGAAGCGAAGCTGCCATCCCTCGTCGAGGGCGCGGCGCAGCATGGGGACGGCCTCGTCCTCGTTGACCCCGCGCATCAGGACGGCGTTGACCTTCACGGGGGCGAGTCCCGCGGCACGCGCGGCCGCCAGGCCGGCGAGGACGTCGTCGAAGCGATCGCGGTGTGTGAGCTGCTTGAAGCGCTCCCGGTCCAGGGTGTCGAGGCTGACGTTGACCCGCTCCAGGCCGGCGTCCCGGAGGGGCCCGGCCAGGCCGGCGAGCCGCAGGGCGTTGGTGGTGATGGAGATCCGCGGGGGCTTCGCCAGCGCGTTGATCCGGCGTACGACGTCGACGACGTCGGGGCGCAGCAGCGGCTCGCCACCGGTCAGGCGAACCTCGTCGATTCCTTCATCGACCGCGATCTCGAGAACGAACATGAGCTCGTCCGTCGTGAGCAGCTCCGCACTGGGGATCCAGGCGGCGAAGTCCGCGGGCATGCAGTACGTGCACCGCAGCGAGCAGCGGTCGGTCAGCGAGATGCGCATGTCCCTGTGGCCGCGCCCGTAGGTGTCGACCAGGCGCGTCTCGTGCACATCATCTGCGTGACTCATGCGCAGTTCACCCACTCGTCGGTGCCGTCGGCGAAGAACTGGTGCTTCCAGACCGGAATGCGCGCCTTGGTCTCCTCGACCAGTGCCGTGCACGCGGCGAAGGCCTCGCCGCGGTGGGCCGCGCTGACCACGGCAGCCAGCGCGCAGTCGCCGATCGCCAGTGGACCGGTGCGGTGGGCGACGGCGACGGCGATGACGTCGTAGCGCTCGACGATCTCGTCGGCGATCGCGGTGAGGATCTCCTGCGCGGAGGGGTGGGCCTCGTAGATCAGGCTCGTGACCTGGCGGCCATGGTCGTGGTCCCGGACATCCCCCGAGAAGGAAACGACGGCGCCGGCCAGGGGGGAGTCGACCCGGGCCGCGAGTGCCGCCGTGGAGATGGGATCGGCGGTCACCAGGGCCGTGCTGAGGAACGTCGACTCGCCGGTTGCGGGCATTCGGCCATTATTGGGGGCGAGGCGGTGATCCCGCCATCGGAACTGCCTGAAGGAGAGGTCATGCGCGAGATCCTCGGGGAACTCATGGGGGCCTATGAGCGACACGAGCCGTGTGCCATGGCGACGGTCGTGCGGACCTGGCGCTCGGCACCTCGGCCGGCGGGCGCGTCCATGATCGTCACCGCCGGCGGCGAGGCGATCGGATCGGTGAGCGGAGGCTGCGTCGAGGGCGCGCTCTACGACCTCGGCCAGGAGGTCCTCGACGACGGCGAGCCGAGATTCGAGACGTACGGCGTGAGCGACGACGACGCGTTCTCGGTCGGCCTCACCTGCGGCGGCATCCTCGACGTCTTCGTCGAGCGGGTCGACGAGACGACCTGGCCCGAACTGCCGGGCATCGTCCGCAGCGTCGATGCGGAGGAGCCGGTGGCGGTCGCTGTCGTGGTCGCATGCCCCGATGGCGGACCGCTCGGACGTCACCTGGTCGTGCGGCCGGACTCCGTCGAAGGCTCGCTGGGCACGGAACGACTGGACGAGACGGTGAGCGCCGACGCGCGCGGCCTGCTCGCCTCGGGCACGACCGGCTTCCTGCGCTACGGGCCGGAGGGCGAGCGCCTCGGCGACGGTCTGGAGATCTTCGTGTCGAGCATGGCCCCGCCGCCGCGGATGTACATCTTC
>JALQSY010000023.1 GCA_023264215.1 Candidatus Nanopelagicales bacterium | reverse complement strand
GGCCATGCAGGCAAAAACGCAGGCCGAGATGCAGAAAGCGCAGATGGAGATGCAGGCCGATGCGGCCAAGACCCAAGCGCAGATGCAGTTGGAGCAGACCAAGATGCAGCAAGAGGTCGCGCTGGAGCAGCAGCGAGTGCCCGGTGGGATCCGCCCCGGACGGCGTCGGCGCACCCCCGGTCGCGCGCACCCACGGCACGACCCGGTGCGGGGCGAAGCCCTGCACGCTCACCGGTCCGCCGATCACATCGCGCATGTGCTTGCGTGCGCGCGTGTCCGCCCACAGCAGGACCGGGCCCACGGGGATGCCCTGGGCATCGACCGGCACGGTCGACCCCCACTGCCCGGTGATCGCGATGGCGCGCGCGTCGCCGCCGACGGCGCCCGTCACCTCGCGCACGCACTCGCCGATCGTCGACCACCACTGATCGGCATCCTGGGTCGCCTCACCGTCGAGCCCGATCTGCACATCTACCGGGCGATGGGCGACCGTGAGGATCGAGCCGTCGGGGTCCACGGCCGCGACCTTGGGGCCGCCATTGCCCAGATCGAGCGCGAGGACCCAGGTCATCTCAGAGCCCAGCGCAACTCAGGCATCCGGCGCCGCGACGTGCATGGCATCGAGGACGCCGTTCATCACGGTGGTGAGGGTCTCCTGTCCCTGCGGGGTCGCCCCGAACCCGTACATGGCGCCGCTCTGCGCCGGTTCGCCGCGATGCTCCACGGCATAGTCGACCGCAGAGCGCAGATCGCGGAGGAAGTCCTCGGCCACCCCAGGCTGGGTATTGGGTCCGGTGACGCAGAAGTGCAGGGCAGGCGGCAGCTGCAGCGAGTTCATCCGCCACCCTCGGGCCTTGAGTGCGTCATTGACGAGGTAGACATCGATATCGGCGTCCGGGGCAGACATGAAGGACGTCATGAAGACCGGGTCGCCGATCACCTGCAGTTCCGGCATGGACTCACGGATGCCGGACTTGATGGTGTCGTTGGTCGCCAGGATGGCACTCGCCCTGGCGAGATAGCCCTCGCGTCCGGTGGTCACCATGGCCGCCCAGGTGGAGGCGATGAGACCACCGCTGCGCGACCCAGCCAGACCGGGCGAGAGGTAGAGCCCGCCGGGCCAATCGGTCGAGGAGAACCACTGGCGCGAACGCAGCGCGGCATCGCGGTAGAGCAGGACGGACGTGCCCTTGAGCGCGTATCCGTACTTGTGCGTGTCGGCCGAGATCGTGGTGACACCGGGCACCCGGAAATCCCACAGCGGGACGTCGTAGCCGAGTTCCTCGGCCCACGGCAGCAGCAGGCCGCCGAGGCAGCCGTCGACGTGCAGGCCGATACCGTGCTCCTGCGCGAGCGCCCCGATCTCCTCGATCGGATCGATGAGGCCGTGGGCGTAGTCGCCGGCACTGCCCACCAGGCCGATGGTGTCGCTGTCGATCGCATCGGCCATGGCCCGAACATCGGCCGTGAACGCGTCGGTGAGCGGGATGTCGCGGACCTCGATGCCGAGCCAGTGCGCGCCCTTGCGCAAGGCGACGTGCGCGGTGATCGGCAGCACGATGTTGGGAGTGCGCACGCCGCGGGACTCGCGGGCCTCTTCGCGGTAGGAGTACAGCGCGTGCACCAGGCTGTCGCTACCGCCGGAGGTCACAACACCGACGGGCTGAGGAGCGTGGAGAAGATCGGCGACCATCGCGATGATCTCGCCCTCGAACTTCGTCGCCGAGGGATACATGTCGCGCTGGAGGACATTGGCATGGGCGAACTGCTCGAAGACCTCGGCCAGGAAGTGGTAGTGCCCGTGGTCGCCGCTGTAGAGGCTGCCTGAGACGCGGCCCGCGTCCCCGACGGCGTCCTCCGCCTTGGCCATGCTCGCGATGTCGGTGAGGATCTCGTGGCGATCGACACCCTCGGCAGGGATCTGCCGATAGGTCGCCATGGTGCGTCGATAGGGAAACAGGTCATCGAGTAAGCGCTCCGCATCCGACCGCGGATCCTCAGCCACTAGTCCATCCCCTTCGATCGCCGCCCTACCGCCCGCTCAGCCTCTCGCTTCGCCTCGCGCTCGGCAATGGCCTGGCGCTTGTCCTGCCCCTTGCGCCCGGTCGCCAGCGCGATCTCCACCTTGGCGAAGCCGTCCTTGAAGTACAGCGCCAGCGGTACGAGGGTGAAGCCCTTGGCCTTCACCTTGGACTCCATCTTCCTGATCTCGTCCCGACGCAGCAGGAGCTTGCGCGCCCGACGGGGTTCGTGATTGGTCCACGTGCCGAGGTCGTACTCCGGGATGTGCACGCCGCGGAGCCAGACCTCGCCGTTGTCGATCGTGGCGTAGCCGTCCGTCAGCGTGGCTCGGCCCGCCCGCAGCGATTTGACCTCGGTGCCGGTGAGCACGAGGCCAGCCTCGACGGTGGACTCGACCTGATAGTCGTGCCGTGCCTTGCGGTTCTGGGCGACGAGCTTGCGGCCCTGCTCCCTGGCCACGGCTACACGCGCAGGTACTTGCGCAGGGTGAGGAATGCGGCCAGGGCGGCGAGTGCGATGCCTGTGACGTAGAGGATCGGCGCGATAGCCACCACGGCGTCCCAGCCCACGAACGCCGTGAACTGGAAGGCGGGGGCCAGCACCCGGTCGATGACGAAGGCCTTCACGAGGATGAGGCCCCCCGTGGCCAGCGTGGCCCCGATCGCTGCCGCGATGGCGGCCTCGAGCAGGAACGGCAACTGGATGTAGAAGTTGGATGCGCCGACCAGGCGCATGATGCCGGTCTCGCGGCGTCGACTGAACGCGGCGATGCGCATCGTGTTGACGATGAGGAGCACCGTCACGATAAGCATGGCGATAGCGATCACCAGGGCAATCGCTTGGAGTCCGCCCAGCAATTGGAAGAAGCGCTCGAGGAACTGGCGCTGATCGTTGACCTGCTCGACACCGGGGCGCCCATCAAAGGCCGAGGCCACGATGTCGTACTTCGTCGGATCGGAGAGCTTGACGCGGAATGACTCGGGCAGGGCCTCGACGGTGACGCTGTCGACGATCGGCGAGTTGCGGTACTGGACGACGAAGCGGTCGTAGGCCTCCTGCTGCGTCTCGAAGTAGATCTCCTGCACGAGGGGCTGCAACGACTCAAGATCTGCCTCGATCTGGGCCTTCTGCGCCTCGGTCACCTGGCCCCCGGCGCACGACGCGGTCTCGGAATTGTCATTGCACAGGAAGATCGACACCTCGACCTTGTCGTACCAGAAGTCCTTCATGGTCGACACCTGAGCCCGCACGAGCAGAGCGACACCGAACAGAGCCAGCGACACACCCACCGTGATGATGACGGCAATCGTCATCGTGAGGTTGCGACGTAGGCCGTTGCCGACCTCACCGAGCACGAATCGAGCGCGCATCCCTACCTCTGGTATCCGTAGACGCCGCGCGACTGATCGCGGACAAGGTGGCCCTGCTCGAGCTCGATGACGCGCTTGCGCATCTGGTTGACGATGGCGGCGTCGTGTGTGGCCATGACCACGGTCGTGCCGGTGCGATTGATCCGCTCGAGCAACTTCATGATGCCCTCGGATGTCGAGGGGTCGAGGTTGCCTGTCGGCTCGTCCGCAATAAGGATCGCGGGCTTGTTGACGAAGGCGCGGGCGATCGCCACGCGCTGCTGCTCGCCGCCGGAGAGCTCGTCGGGCATCCGCTGCTCCTTGCCCTCCAGGCCGACGAGGTCGAGGACCTCGGGGACGATGCGCTGCACCTGGCTCCGGGACTTGCCGATGACCTCGAGCGCGAAGGCGACGTTGTCGAAGACGGTCTTGTTGGGCAGCAGTCGGAAGTCCTGGAAGACGGTGCCGATGCGGCGGCGGAGCTGGGGGACCTTCCAGTTGGACAGCCGCCCGAGATCCTTGCCCGCCACCCAGACGCGCCCCTCCGTGGGGCTCTCCTCCTTGAGGACGAGCCGCAGGAAGGTCGATTTGCCCGACCCGGACGCGCCGACGAGGAAGACGAACTCCCCCTTCTCCACCTCCAAGGAGACGTCCTCGAGGGCTGGACGGGTCTGGCTCGGGTAGAGCTTGGAGACGCGTTCGAACAGGATCACCCGATGAGTGTAGGCGGTGCCGGGTCCCGAACCCGGCACCGCGGAGCGGCCGGGCGCCCTGCCCTGGCGCGGGCTCCCCGCACGGGCGGTGACGGTGCGCCCCCGCAAGGCGAGAAATCGACACTTCCCGGGCGCGAGAAGTGTCGATTTCCCGCGTCCTCGACCGGAGGCCTACCTCACGGGGCCTCGAGGCTCACGGCTGATCGAGCCCGGGATGCCCCGCCGGGCCCCGCCCCCTAGCCTGACGACGTGCCCGCCGTTGCCTGGTTCCGCCGCGACCTTCGTCTCGGCGACAACCCGGCCCTCGGCGCTGCGGCCGCGGTCGACGGCGAGGTCGTCCCCCTCTTCGTCGTCGACCCCGCGCTCTGGGAGCCCGCCAGCGACGTACGCCGGGCCTACCTCGTCGATTCGCTCAAGGCCCTGGACGCCGACCTGGGTGGCCAGCTCCTCCTGCGGCACGGCGATCCGGTCGAGCACGTCGTCGAGGTCGCGCGCGCGGCGGGAGCCAGCAGCGTCCACATCGCAGCCGACTACGGCCCCTACGGCGCCACGCGCGACGAGCGCGTCCGGGCTGCCCTGGCCGAGCATGGCATCGACCTCGTGGTCACCGGGTCGCCGTACGCCGTCGCGCCCGGCCGGGTGACCAAGGATGACGGCACCGCCTACCGCGTCTACACGCCCTTCTACAAGGCATGGCTTCGCCACGGCTGGCGCGCGCCAGCACCCGACGTCCAGGCGACGTACGTCATGCCCGTGGGGTGCCACGGCTTCCCGGAGCGCCCCGACCTGCCCTTCGCCCTGCCTCCCGCGGGCGAGGCCGCCGCGCTGGAGCGCTGGGCGGCGTTCCGGGCGACGGGTCTCGCGGCATACGACGACACCCGCAACTTCCCCGCGCTCGACGGCACATCGGCCATGGGCCATCATCTGAAGTGGGGCGAGATCCACCCGCGCACTATCCTCGCCGACCTTGCGGACTCCGCGGGCGAGGAGACGTATCGCAAGGAGATCGCATGGCGGGAGTTCTACGCCGACGTCATGCATCAGCGGCCGAGCAGCGCCAGGGCTTCGATGGATGCTCGCTTCGACGACGACTTCGCGTGGGACTCCGGTGCGCAGGCCGACGCGCTCTTCGACGCGTGGGCCGCGGGGCGCACCGGCTATCCCTTCGTCGACGCCGGCATGCGCCAGCTGCTCGAGGAGGGCTGGATGCACAACCGCGTGCGCATGGTGGTGGCGAGCTTCCTGGTGAAGGACCTCCACCTGCCGTGGCAGCGCGGAGCGGCCCACTTCATGCGCTGGCTGCGCGACGGCGATCTCGCGAGCAACTCCCACGGGTGGCAGTGGACGGCGGGCTGCGGCACCGACGCTTCGCCGTACCACCGTGTCTTCAACCCGGTCGGGCAGGGCGAGAAGTTCGATCCGGACGGCGACTACGTCCGCCGCTACGTGCCCGAGCTCGCTCACCTGCCCGGCAAGACCGCGCACACGCCGTGGGACACCCTGGGCGGATACGACCACGGATATCCCGAGCGCATCGTCGATCACGCGGCCGAGCGGGTCGAGGCGCTGGACCGCTTCGCGCGGATGAAGGAGCGCGCGTCCGCCTGAGCGACGGACGCCGACCCTCCCGACACCTCGACCTGACACACTCACCCCATGCCATCGATCGCGGTGCTCTCCCTCAAGGGAGGCGTGGGCAAGAGCACGACCGTGCTCGGGCTCGCCGGGGCCGCCTGGGCGCGCGGGCTCCGGGCGCTGGTGATCGACCTGGACCCGCAGGCCAACGCCACCGTCGCCCTGGATCCCCCGCCCTTCGCCTTCACGGTGGGCGACGTGCTGGCCGATGGCCGACCGGGCATCGCCCGCGAGGCGATCGTCCCGACCGGCTGGGGTCCGCAGGTCGACCTGCTCCCCAGCGAGGAGGCGGTCGCCCACCGCAACCGTCCCGAGGGCGAGGACTCCGCCACGCGCCTGCGCGTGAGCCTCGCCGGAGCCGTCGCGGGGTACGACGTGATCCTCATCGACTGCCCCCCGTCGCTGGACGAGCTCACCCGCAACGGCCTGGCCGCCGCGGACACGGCGCTCGTGGTGACCGAGCCCGGATTCTTCGCGCTCCAGGGCGCAACGCGCGCGCTCCGCGCGGTGGAGGCCGCACGGACATCGGTCAACCTGAGACTGCGGCCCGCGGGCGTGCTGGTCAATCGCGTGCGCGGCAACCTGTCGGAGCATCGCTATCGCGTCGATGAGCTCCGCGAGGTCTACGGCGACCTCGTCCTCGATCCAGTCATCCCCGAGCGCTCAGCGGTGCAGCAGGCCCAGGGGGCGGGGGTGCCCGTCCAGGCCTGGCGCTCGCCCGGCGCATCGGAGGTCTCGGACGCCTACGACGACATCCTCGATCGACTCCTCGCGTGAACGCCGTACCCTGGTGTGGCCCTGCGGGTCGGTCACCGAGGCTCCGACGGGCTTTACCCGCGGAGGTCCGATGAGCCAGCAAAAGCCCAAACCGGCGCTCAGCCGCGCACCCGATGCCGACCTCCACCCGGTGAGCGGGCGCCCGCTGCCGGCCCCGGTCCCCGGCGGCGTCAAGGAGGGCAAGGGGAAGGGCAAGGGCAAGTCCCTCAAGCCCGGCAAGGGCGCGACGGCGGCGGATGCGATCACCGGACCGCCCAAGGACAAGTACGTCGACCTCGGTGCTCGCGTACCCAAGTCGGTCCGCAAGCGGCTCCGCGCGGAGGCCAAGGCCCAGGGCGTCACCGACGACGAACTGATCGCTCGCATCCTCGACGCCTACCTGCCGTAGCGCGCGGACTACGCGGGGTGCGCAGGGTCGGTGCAGGCGCCACGGGCGATGACGGGTGCGAAAGCGACGCTTGGTGACACTTTTCGCCGTCCGAAACTGTCACGAACCGTCGTGTTGACGCCTGCGGGGCGATGACGGGTGCCGCACCCGCGGGGCGGATGCCCCGCCCGGCGTTAGGCTCGCCGCGTGACCGACTCGGAGTTCACTCGTCCGCCGCGCACGAGCGCGAAGTGGGGGTATTTCGCACCCGACGTCCTCCCGCTGTGGGTGGCCGAGATGGACTTCCCGCTGTCACCGGCCATCGCCAGCGCCCTGCATGATGCGATCGACCGCTCGGACACCGGCTACCGATGGGCGGGTGAGTTGCCTGCGGCGCTGAGCGACTTCTGGTCGAGGCGATTCGGCTGGGCTCCTGAACCTGCGCGGGTCATGGTCCTCGGCGACGTGCTCGTCGCCATGGCCGAAACGATCCGCCGGATGACCGACGGCGCTGTCGTCATCACCCCTCCGGCGTACCCGCCGTTCTTCCGCGTCGTCACCGATGTCGTGGGCCGCGAGCTGGTGCAGGTGCCGCTCACATCTGATGGCCTGGACATGGACGGCCTGGCGCGGGCATTCGCGCGCCCCGAGGTGACGAGCTTCCTGCTGGGCAACCCCCACAACCCCACCGGACACGTGTGGTCGCCCGCGCATCTGGAGCAGGTGGCGACCCTGGCGCGCACCCATGGCGTCACGGTCATCTCCGATGAGATCTGGGCGCCCCTGACCATGCCCGGAGTGCAGATGACCCCGTACCTCAGCCTGGGGGAGGATCTCACCGGTCCGGACATCGCCCTGGTGTCGGCGTCCAAGGCCTTCAACCTCGCCGGCCTGAAGTGCGCACAGGTCATCGGCGGATCGGCCGAGACAGCGAAGGCGCTCGCGGAGAGCATCCCGCTGGAGATCACGTACTCAGCCGGGCACCTGGGCGTGATCGCGACCATCGCGGCCTTCCACGATGACGACACCTGGCTCGATGCCACGCGCGATGTCATCTCCGCCAATGCGCGCCTGCTGCATGCGCTCCTGGGCGAGCACCTGCCGTCGATCGCGTTCACCATCCCCGAGGCGACGTACCTCGCGTGGCTCGATTGCCGCGAACTCGGCCTGGGGGATGATCCGTCGGCGGTCTTCCTCGAGCGAGGGCGCGTCGCGCTCAATCCGGGACGTGACTTCGGTCGGGAGGGTGCGGGGTTCGTGCGACTCAACCTCGCCACCTCCGCGGACAACGTCGAGGTGGCTGTCGCACGCATGAGCCAGGCCGTGCGGTGACGCCGCTCCAGCGCTCCCGTGCGGGAGCGACGGCGTTCTTCGCGATCAATGGCATCCTCGGCTTCTCGTTCGTCCCTCGCCTCGCGGAGATCCAGGCCACGCTGGGCCTGGATGCCGCGGGCCTCGGCCTGGTCCTGGCGATCGGCACCGCGGGAGGCCTCATCGTCGGTCCCGTTGCCGCGCCGCTCATCCACCGGTGGGGGGCGGTGCCGGTCGCGTCCGCGGTGGGGTTGCTGTCGCTGCCGCCCCTGATCGTCATGGGCTGGACAGCGCTCCCCGCGGTGTTCGCTCTGGCCTTCCTGCTCTTCTGGGCCGCGGATGCGGTGATGGACTCCGCGATGAACACCCGCGCCCTCGAGGTCGAGGCGGTCTACGGCCGATCCATCATCAATGGATTCCACGCCTGGTGGTCGCTCGGCTCGATCATCGGAAGCGCGCTGGGAGCCTTCAGCGCGATCGCGGGCATCGCGCTCGGCCCATTCCTCACCGGCCTGGCTCTGCTCGCCGGGGTGGCGCTTGTCGCCGTGTGGCTGTCGGGGACCGGGGCCGTCCCCGAGGGCGAGCAGAGCCGCAACGACGACTCGACCGGGGACACGCACCACCTCAGTCGCCGCCGCGCGCTGGGCCTGATGCTCGCGGCGGGCGGCGCGGTACTCGCGGCCTTCATCATGGCCGCGATCCTGGTCGAGGACGTCCCCGCGCGCTGGGGCTCGGTCTACCTCACCGATCGCCTTGCCGAACCCGGTCTGTGGATCGCGGTCACCTACGTCGCCCTGACGTCTGCGATGACCCTCGGCAGGTTCACCGGTGACAACCTGACCGAGCGCTTCGGCGAGGTCCGGTGGATTCGCTGGTCCATGGCCGCCGTCGCTGTGTCCATGACGGTGGCGCTGCTCATGGGTACGCCGCTCGCCTTCGTGCTGGCCTGCGCGGTGTCCGGCTTCGGCGTCGCGACCCTCTTCCCCGCAGCGATGCGAGCTGCTGCGCGCCTTCCCGGGGTGACGCCGGCCATGGGCGTCGCGCTCGTGACGTGGTTTTCGCGCATCGGGTTCGTCATCTCGCCTCTCGCCGTCGGACTCATCGCACAGGGCGCGGGTATCTCCTGGGGCCTGGGCGTCGTCGTCGTTGCTGCTCTCGCCCTGATCCCGCTCGCGCGCGTGCTGCGATCCAGCCAGCGGGTATGAGCCTCACCGGCCAGCAGGCCGCCGCTCTCGAACGCTGGGGGATCGACCGCCTCGAGCAGGTGGATGACCATCCGTTCGCCTGGTGGGCGCGGCGGGGCGAGCGCTATCTCGTCGTGAAGGCCGGCGATCCCATCGAGCGTGACCGCGAGGCGCGCGCCCTCGCGGCCTTCGGCCCGGGGGCGGCGGAGATCGTCGAGCACGATCACGATCTGGGGCTGCTCGTCACCGCCCGGGTGCTACCCGGCGACGACATCCGGCCCGTGGCGCGGCGCGATGACGACATCGCCACGCGCGAAATCGCGGAGTTGGCGAGGGCGCTGCACGACGACCAGTCGCCCGTGACCGGACTGCCGGCGCTGCGTGAGATCGGATCCGCGTTCGAGACCGGACCGGATCCGCGACTGCCCGTGCAGATCATCGATGCCGCCCAGCGCATGTTCGCCGACCTCGTGACGGACGCCGTCGACTCCGTCGTCCTCCACGGCGACCTGCACCATCTCAACGTCCTCAATGCCGGCAGCGGCTGGATCGCGATCGATCCGCATGGCTGGGTCGGCGACCCTGCCTTCGAAGTCGCGGCGCTGCTCGCGAACCCCCGTGGTCTCGTCGAGGGCGGCGATGCCCGCGGCATGGACGGCCGCGAGTTGGCGGCCAAGGCCCGTCGTCGAGCGTCGATCTACGCCGAAGTGACCGGCTACGACGTCGATCGCCTCATCGCCTGGGGCTTCGTCGGCTGCATGATCGCGGAGTCGCGGATGGTCGCGAACCACGACCTCGTCCACGGTGCGCCGCTCGCGGTCGCACAGGCCCTGCTGTCGGCCTGAGCTGGCCCGGCGGGTCGGCCGAGCCGGCCCCCTAGGGCTGAGCCGGGTACCTGCCCCGTCGTACGGGCGAATGAGACTTATCCGCCGGCAAAAGTCTCGTTCGCCTGTACGACGCGCGTGACCTAGGCCTGATCGCGCAGGGATCCGGCGATGTCCACGACGAAGCGGTAACGCACATCGGAGTCCTTGACGCGTTGCCAGGCCTCGTTGATGTCGGCGATGTCGATGACCTCGACATCGGCCACGATGCCGTGCTCGGCGCAGAAGTCGAGCATCTCCTGGGTGGCGTCCACTCCGGCGAGCTTGGCGCCGACGATCGTGCGCGCTTCCCCGACGAGGTTGCCGGCTTCGAAGGTGAGCGGCTCGACCGGCAGGCCGACGATGGCGAGCGTGCCCCGGGTCTTGAGCAGGCCGAGGTAGGCATCGACGTCGATGGGTGCCGACACGGTGCTGAGGATCATGTCGAACGACATGCGCATCGCCTTGAAGGCGCTCGTGTCGGTCGAGGAGGCGAAGGCATCGGCGCCCAGGCGCTTGGCGTCCGCCTCCTTGCCGGGGGAGTGGCTGAAGACCGTCACGCGCGACCCCATGGCGTTGGCGATGCGGACCGCGACGTGGCCGAGGCCGCCGAGGCCGATGACGCCGATCTCCTTGCCGGGGCCGGCGTAGTCCTTCAGTGGCGGGTAGACGGTGATACCGGCGCACAGCAGTGGCGCGACAGCCTGGGTGTCCGGGCCCTCGGGGATGCACAGCACGTAGTGCTCGTCCACGACGATGCTCTCGGAGTAGCCGCCGTACGTCGGCGTGACGCCATCGCGCTCATAGCCGTTGTACGTCGTCGACCAGTCCGGGCAGTAGTTCTCATCCCCGGCTTCGCATGCCGGACACTCGCGGCACGAGGCCACGTAGCAGCCGACACCAACGCGATCGCCGACCGCATGCGTGGTGACGTCGGAGCCGACGGCGGTGATGCGCCCGACGATCTCGTGTCCGGGGACCATGGGGAAGATGTCCATCCCCCAGTCGGCCTCGGCCTGGTGGATGTCCGAATGGCAGACCCCGCAGGCGTCGATCTCGATGAGGACATCACGAGGACCGACCTCGCGGCGCTCGATGGTCGTGGGGGCGAGTCGTGCGCCTGCCTCGGCGGCGGCGTAGGCCTTCGCGTGCATGCGTGCTCCCTGGTCAGTCGGCTGCGAACTCAAGGATCGTAGTCGCGGCGTACTCCTCGCCCGGACGCAGCACGCAATCCCCGAGGGCCGGCTGATTGGGCGCGTCCGGCATGCGCTGGGCCTCCAGTGACATCGATTGGTGAGCCTCGAAGGGAGCCTTGAGGTTGTTGCCGCTGTAGACCTGCATCCCCGGCGCGTCCGTGCTCACCCTCAGCCTCCTGCCGGAGCCGGGGTGGCTCAGTTCCGCGGCGAAGCGCAGCCCCTCGCCATCGAGGAGGTAGCAGTCGTCGAGCCCTCCCGTGGCGTCGAGCACGGGCAGCAGCGGTCTCGCCTCGCGCAGGTCGTACGCGGTGCCATCGACGTCCATGACTCCCGTGGGGATCTGGTGCTGGTCGTATGTCAGCTTGCGGCTGGCCGGTACGCGGAGTTCGTGATCGGCGATCGAGCGCGATCCGGCGAGGTTCCAGTATCCGTGATTGGCCATGCTCACCACGGTGGGTGCGTCCGTGCGTGCTTCGTAGTGCATTGCCAACCGGCCTGCGGACAGGACGTACGTCGCCATTGCATGCACGGTGCCGGGGAATCCCATGTCGCCGTCCGGGCTGGTGAGCGTGAAGACGACGGTGACCTCGTCGTCGGCCTCGTTGATCTCGGCGACATCCCACACATGCCTGTCCCAGCCGAGTGCGCCTCCGTGCAGGGTGTTGGGCCCGTTGTTGACATCGAGTTGGTAGTCCCGGCCGTCGAGGCTGAATCGTCCGCCCGCGATGCGGTTTGCGTAGCGACCCAGCGTGGTGCCGAGATGGGGATTGAGGGCGCGGTCGGCGTGGTCGGCGACGGTGGGCAACGCGAGGTGCACGGACCCGAGGTTGCCCTCCCGGTCGGGGACGTCGACGTGCCTGATGCCGGCCCCGAGTGAGAGCAACTGCACGCGCATGCCAGGAACGGTGATATCGATGACGGCCACGTCGCCGGCCGCAGTCGCCTCGGACCGGGTGCTGACCGTCATGCGGACCGCAGCGCCGTGTCGACGACCGACCGCGCGGCCTCCTGGACCTCGGCGAGGTGCGCCGGGCCGCGGAAGGACTCCGCGTAGATCTTGTAGACGTCCTCGGTCCCGGATGGCCGAGCCGCGAACCAGGCACTGGTCGACTCCACCTTGAGGCCGCCGATCGGCGCGTCATTGCCCGGTGCCGTGGTGAGGACCCGCGTGATCGGCTCGCCCGCGAGCTCGGTCGACGTGACCCGCTCGGGGGTCAGCGCCGCGAGTGCGGCCTTCTGCTCGCGGGTCGCGGGCGCATCGATGCGCGCGTAGGCCGGATCCCCGTGCACCTCGGTCAGCCGTCGGTAATGCTGCGACGGGGACTGACCCGTGACCGCGAGGATCTCGGACGCGAGGAGCGCCAGGATGATGCCGTCCTTGTCCGTGGTCCACACCGATCCGTCTCGGCGGAGGAACGATGCGCCAGCGGACTCCTCACCGCCGAAGCCCACGCTGCCGTCGATGAGGCCGGGGACGAACCACTTGAAGCCGACCGGGACCTCCCACAGACGCCTGCCCAGCGCTGAGGTCACGCGGTCGATCATCGACGAGCTGACGACCGTCTTGCCGACTGCGGCGCCCGGCGCCCAGTGGACTCGCCGAGAGAAGAGGTAGTCGATTGCGACGGACAGGAAGTGGTTGGGGTTCATCAGACCACCGTCAGGGGTGACGATGCCGTGACGGTCGGAGTCGGCGTCATTTCCCGTGGCGATGTCGTAATCCGCGCGTCGCTCGATGAGCGATGCCATGGCATGGGGGGAGGAGCAGTCCATGCGGATGCTGCCATCCCAGTCCAGCGTCATGAAGCGCCACGTCGGATCGACGCGGGGGTTGACCACGGTGAGGTCCAGCCCGTAGGCCTCAGCGATCGCCCCCCAGTACTCGACGCTGGCGCCGCCGAGCGGATCGGCACCGATGCGCACCCCTGCCGCGCGGATCGCGGCCATGTCGACCACTGACGGCAGATCGTCCACGTAGTTGCGCAGATAGTCGTATCGCTCGGTCGTGGCCGCCGCGAGCGCGCGCGGGAGTGTGACGCGGCGTACGCCGTCAAGGCCGGCTGCCAGGAGCTCATTCGCCCGGGCCTGCACGATCGACGTGATCTCAGAGCCGGCTGGGCCGCCATCGGGCGGGTTGTACTTGAAGCCTCCGTCGCGCGGGGGGTTATGGCTCGGCGTCACCACGATGCCGTCCGCGCGACCGGGATCCGAGGGTCCGCGGCCGGCGTTGTGACGCAGGATCGCGTGCGAGATCGCAGGGGTGGGGGTGAGGGAGTCGCGGGCGTCGATCATCACGGTGACGCTATGGGCGGCCAGTACCTCCAGGGCGGTGGCCCAGGCGGGTTGGCTGAGAGCGTGGCTGTCTCTGCCCAGGAAGAGCGGGCCGTTGATGCCGTGCTTCTTGCGGTATTCCACGATCGCCTGCGTTGTCGCGGCGATGTGGTCGTCGTTGAAGGCGTTGGCGAAGGACGACCCGCGATGCCCCGACGTCCCGAAGGCCACGCGCTGGGCAGGATCGGCGACGTCGGGATGGCCGGTGTAGTAGGCGGTCACGAGTGCGGCGATGTCGATGAGATCGTCGTCCTGGGCGACCTGGCCCGCGCGAGGGTGCACGCTCATGGGGCCATCTTGCCGGGTCCCACCGTCCCGCGGCAGCCGCATAGGCTCATGGTGTGCAGCAGGAGGTGGTCTCGCGCGAGGGTGTGCCGGACCGGCGCTACTTCCGCACCCCGGCGACGGCTCCGGGACCCAGCGGGCCGCAGATGCTCGCCGCGCTGCGCGCCATCCGCTCCGACCCCCTCGGCTTCCTGCAGCGGATGACTCGCGAGTACGGCCCGGTGGTGCAATTCCCGATCCCGTCCCCGCCGAGCTACCTGGTTGCCGATCCGCGGGCAGTACGCCGAGTCCTCGTGGATCGCTCGCGGGCGTATGACAAGGAGACGGTGCAGTACCGATCGCTCTCGCTCGTGACAGGGGAGGGCCTCCTCACGACCTCGGGGGAGGTGTGGAAGAGGCAGCGACGCATGGTGCAACCGGCCTTCCACCGGGCGAGTCTCGAGGCCGTGGTGGGTCACGCTGTGACCGCGACGGACGAGCTCATCGCGCGCTGGGGAGGTGTGTCTCGCGGCGCGGTGATCGATGTCGACGAGGCCATGATGCGCGTGGCGCTTGAGACGGTCGCCGCATCGCTCTTCGGCACCGACCTCTCATCCGACGCTGACCGGCTGGCGCGCGCGACGCTCGAAGCCCTCGATGTCGTGGTGTCGTCCGCTCAGGTGCCGATCCGACTTCCCGCCTGGACGCCGTCGCAGCGCACCCTGCGACGAGCGACACGCGAACTCGATGAAGCCGTGCACGCGATGGTGTCGCGGCGACTTGCCGAGTCCGATCCCCGCGCAGGGCAGTCGGACGGGGATGGCTTGGCGGGGGCGGCGGACCTCCTCGGACTCCTCGTCGCTGCCCTCGATGGCGATGAGCCCATCCCGTTGCGAGAGGTGCGCGATGAGCTTGTCGCCTTTATGGTCGCCGGCCACGAGACAGCGGCGAGTGCCATGACCTGGGCGCTGTGGCTCCTCGCCGGCGATGATGTTGCGCAGGAACGAGCCATCGCCGAGGTGGGCGACGTGCTGGGCGGTCGCTCCGTGGAGGTCGCGGACCTGCCCCGCCTGACCTACCTGCGTGCGGTCATCGACGAGGCGATGCGCCTCTACCCCCCGGTGTGGCTGGTGACTCGTCGCGCGCTCGAGCCCGATGTGCTCGGCGGTCGAGAGATCCCCGAGGGGGCCCTTGTCATCATGACCCCGTACCTCGCGCAGCGCGACGCGGCTGCGTGGCCCGATCCGACGCGCTTCGACCCCGGGCGATTCCTGGGGGAGCGGCGCGGGGGCGCGGCTCATGATGCGGACTACTGGCCGTTCGGCCTCGGGCCCCGAATGTGCGTCGGCAAGGACTTCGCCTACCTCGAGGCCACGGCGGTGCTCGCCTCGCTCCTGCAACGCGTGCGCGTCTCACGCGTGCCCGACGATCCCGATCCGCGTGCCGTGCCGCTGGTCACCCTGCGGCCCGCCGATGCGCTCCCGCTGGTCGTGCGTGCTCACTAGGAGTTCGGGGATACGGGAAATCGATACTTGGTTCCCGGCAAAGGTCTCGATTTCCTGCATTCCCGCCTCGGGCTAGCCGCCTCGCGTGACGTAGTCCATCAAGGCTGCGCGCTCGTCCTCGAGGGTGGCGAGGCGAGCCTTGACGACATCGCCGATGCTCACGATGCCGACGAGTTCGCCCGCATCGACGATCGGTAGGTGCCGGATGCGCGAGGTGGTCATCACCTGCATGGCATCGTCCACCGTGTCGTCGGGGCCGAGGGTGCGCACATCCGCGGTCATGATGGCGCTCACCGGCTTGGGGCGCACGCCCCCGGTCGCCCCCGCGTCAGGGTCGGCAGCCATGGCGCGCACCACGTCACGCTCGGACACGATGCCGTCGATGTGAGCTCCGTCGGCGGATACGACAACGGCGCCAATGCGGTGCTCGGCCAGGAGGCTGAGCAACTCGGCGACTTTCGCGTCGGGCACGATGGTGATGGTGCCGGTGGATTTGGCGGCCAGGATCTGCGAGATCTTCATGGCGATCACCTCCACCTCCATGGTTGCCCTGGGGCGCGCACGTGTCCAGGTCTGTGATGTGATCGCGACATGATGGTGCAGACCTCGCGCCTCACGCTGGAATCGCTCACGTCTGAGCAGTGGGCGGCTGTCGCGGAGGGGCGGATGGTCGACGGCGCGCCGGACTACCCGACGGAAGGCGACCTCGTCGCTGCGGCCCTTGTCGCAGCCGGCGACTGGCCCGCGGGGGACTGGGGCCCGCTGCAGGTGCGACGCATCAGTGACGGACTGGTCATCGGTGGCGTGGGCTGCAAGGGCGAGCCTGATGCCGATGGCCGCGTCGAGATCGGCTACGGCCTTGTGTCGTCCGCTCGTGGTCACGGCTACGCGACTGAGGCACTTGATGGTCTGCTCGTATGGCTGCGCGATGAGGGTGTGCACGAGGTGGTTGCCGAATGCGACGAGAGCAACCTCGCGAGCATGGCCGTACTGCGCCGGTGCCGCTTCACCGAGACCTCGCGACTCGATGCAACGACCTGGTGGGGTCTGGTGCTCAGCCGCGGATGACCGCGAGAGCTGCTTCGTGCAGCAGGCCGTTGGTCGTCAACGACGTGTCCCCGCCAGGAGCGCCGCCATCGAGGCTGGTGAAGCGCCCACCTGCCTCCTCGACGACCGGGATCAGCGCTGCGACGTCCCACAGTCCGAGGCCGACCTCGGCGGCGATGTCGACAGCGCCCTCGGCAACGAGCATGTGAGACCAGAAGTCGCCGTACGCGCGGGTGCGCCAGCATCGCGCCACCAGGGCGTCGAGTCCACGGCGATCCCAGCCGTCGGGATCGCTGAAGGAGAACGACGCATCGGCGAGGTCGACCACGGAACTCACCTGAATGCGGCGGGGCTCGGGGGCCTCGGGCCCGGTCGTCCACGCACCGTGACCGCGTGCGGCCCAC
>JALQSY010000239.1 GCA_023264215.1 Candidatus Nanopelagicales bacterium | reverse complement strand
TAGACGCCCACGTCGTCGGCAGTCACATCGAGAGCGACGGCACGCAGCTCTACCACCGCGTCGTGCTGCTCGCGCCCAATGGCCAGCTCGTCGGCAGTTACCGGCAGACGCACCTGGACGAGTCGATGACGTCGTGGGCTACCCCCGGCAACGACCTGCCCGTCTTCTCCACGTCGATCGGCCGCATCGGCCTCCTCACTTGCGCCGACGTGCGCTTCCCCGAGGCCGCGGGTGTGCTCTGCGTGCGCCGCGCCGACGTCATCGCGATCCCGACGTCGTGGGACGGCTCGTACGGCGGTCCGCTGCACGATGCCCCGGGGCTCTTTGCGCACGCGTATCCCGACAACACGATGATCTTCTGGTACTCCATCGCCAAGAACATGCAGGCGTACACCGTGGTCGCCAACGCCGTAGGCGGTGCCCTCCAGGGCTCGAGCGGCATCTTCACGCTCAACCCGGTCAACGCAGATGGACCCGTCGTCGGCTCGACCGACGGCACCGAAGTTGTGAGCATGGACTTCGCGACACTCGGGCCGGAGCTGTCCTGGATCAACCAGGACTACCTGCTCACCGGCCGGCGCACAGACCTCTTCGTCCCGCTGACGCTCCCGGTGGAGTCGAAGGCCTTCACCACGTGGCGTGATGCCCCGGGATTCCCCATGACCTGGGCGGCGTACGACCAGTAGGGGGATCCATACACCAATGAGGTGTATCGTCGTCCACATGTCGCGCACCAACATCGACATCGACGACGAGCTCGTTCACCGTGTGATGGTGCGCTACCACCTGACCACCAAGCGTGAGGCCGTCGACTACGCGCTGCGCAGCCTTGTCGGCAATCCGATGACGAAAGAAGAAGCCCTCGCAATGGCGGGCGCCTACCCGGACTTCGAGGTCCCGCCGGACGATGACGATGACCATTACCTACCTAGCTGACTCCTCCATCTGGATCGACTACCTCCGTCGCAAGATCTCTCCCCTGCAGCCCTTCATCGCTGCCAACACCGCGGGCCACAGTGAGCCCGTCTCGATGGAGTTGCTCGCGAGGGCGCACACGCCGGAGACCCGTCGCGAGGTAGAGCGGCTCCTGCTGCGCAGCCCTCTCATGCAGTTCGACTCCGCTTCGGACTTCATGTCGGCCTCCGACCTACGGCGATCCGCGCTGCGCCGACGACTGCGCGTGAGCATCGTCGACTGCATGATCATCGCCGTCGCGGGCAGACATGACGCACCCCTGCTCACGCTCGACCGCGGCCAAGCGGCATTGGCACAGGCTCACGGGGTGCGGGCCACGCTGCTCCCATCCCCGGACTGACAGTTCGAGTTGGGCTGCAGCGTCTCGTCACGCGGCCATCGTCGCTGAGGAATCAACGGCGAGCGGCAGCACGGCCTCAACGACTACGCCGGACGGAGTGACACCTCGCTCCCATGACAGGCAGCAGTCCTCGAGAACGCGCGAGCCCATGCCGGATCCGCTTGCAAGGCCCTGGCTGCCATCGTCGGCTATCCGTAGCCACAGATCATCGCCCACCACCGTGAGGCTCACATCGACGACCGACGCGCGGCCATGCCTGACCGCATTGGCGACCGACTCCCCCACGACCTCAAGGGCCACGTCGCAGCCGATCCGATCGGCCGCGAGTCGCTCCAGCGCCTCACGGTCGACCTCCACCCCCAACTCCAACAATCCGCCCCATATCGCCGCGATGCGGTCCATCCCGGCGGTCCATGCGATGCGGTCGTCGACTGACGTCTGAGTGTCGAGCAGATCGAGCAGGTCACGACGGAGTTGGGTGATCTGACCCGACAACTCCCCATCGGCCGCCGACCGCAGTCGTGCCGCACCCGACACGACCAGAGTCTGGACAGGGCCGTGGAGGGCACGGGCGAACATCCGCTGCTGCGACCACTGCACCTGGCGCAATCGCACCAGCTGGCGCTTCAAGGTGAGGTCGGATCCGTGCAATTCGTCGAGCACACGTCCGCGGGCCCGAGCCGAGCCTCGCGCGATCGCCAAGGGGATGGCCAGGCCCGGAACGAGGAGGGCTAAGGCAATGAAGGGACCGCGTGCGCCACCCAAGTCGATCAGCCCACCCAGCCCGAGCACGACCGCCTCGGCGAGCAGCCCCGCGACGATGCCGGCGACGACCGCGGCCGCGACGACGATCGCCGACCTGGCCGCAAGGCCGAATCGATCCACCAAGGGACGCAGACCAGCATTGGCAGCGCCCACGACTGCGGCGACCAGAGGCAGACACATCAAGAGCCCCACGATCGCCCACCACACGCCGACCGTCGCGCCCAGCGCGGGAGCGCTCAGCAAGGCCACCAGCGCTGACGTCGCCCACGGCAGGAGAGGGCGGCCACGGGTGGCCTCATCGAGGATTTCGCGCCATCGAATCCGGCCTGAGTATGCGTTGGATGCGACCACATTCACACTCGGCACAGCCCCGGCCAACTCATGGCTCAACGGCCTGATGACATCGCGCGCGATCGCCTCGAGCCGGTCTGCGGACGCCGCTGAGCCATCACTCCCCTGACTCGGAGGCGGATCCAGGGCGTCGAGCAGGGCCGCGCGAATGCGCTCGACCACGCGCTCATCGCGCCCCTCGATCTCAGCGGACACCTGCTCGACCGAGGCCGTGAGTTGCTCGCGCTGGGCCAGCAGGCGCGCCCGCGCAGCAGCGAAGCCTCTCGCCTGATCCACCAAGAGCGACATCGGCGTGAGCACGGCCAGACCGAGCGCGATGCCGCCGAAGACTCGGGTTACCTCGGCTGCGCCGCCGTCGACACCCCAGGCGACGAAGAACGCCGCGACCACAGCGCCTCGAACCGCCCCGGCCACAGCGAAGG
>JALQSY010000238.1 GCA_023264215.1 Candidatus Nanopelagicales bacterium | reverse complement strand
GCCTCGACGGCCCTGTGCGCGGCAACGGCAAGGTCATCCAGGAGCTCGAGTCGCTCTTCCGCGGGGCCGGGTGGAACGTCATCAAGGTCATCTGGGGACGCAAGTGGGACGAGCTGCTCGCCAAGGATCGCGACGGCGCCCTGGTCAACCTCATGAACTCCACGCCCGACGGCGACTTCCAGACCTACAAGGCCGAGAACGGCGGGTTCATCCGCGAGCACTTCTTCGGCCGCGACCCGCGCACCGCCAAGCTCGTCGAGGGCTGGAGCGACGACGAGGTCTGGAGCCTGCAGCGCGGCGGGCACGACTACCGCAAGATGTACGCCGCCTACAAGGCCGCTGTGGAGACCACCGGTCAGCCGACCGTGATCCTCGCCAAGACGATCAAGGGCCACACTCTCGGACCCCACTTCGAGGGCCGCAACGCCACGCACCAGATGAAGAAGCTGTCGCTGGACGACCTCAAGCTGTTCCGCGATCGCCTGCACATCCCGATCTCCGACGCCGACCTCGGCGACGGCTACCTCCCGCCGTACTTCCACCCGGGCCCGGACTCCGAGGCCTTCACCTACATGATCGATCGGCGCCGGCGACTCGGCGGCTCGGTGCCCGAGCGGCGCACCCGCGCCACCGCACTGGCCCTGCCCGGCTCGGAGCACTACGACGTCGTCAAGCGCGGCTCGGGCAAGCAGCCGGTCGCCACGACGATGGCCTTCGTGCGCCTGCTCAAGGACCTCATGCGCGATAAGGGCATTGGCGCTCGCTTCGTGCCGATCATCCCGGACGAGGCGCGCACCTTCGGCATGGATTCGCTCGTCCCCACCGCCAAGATCTACAACCCCGGCGGGCAGCAGTACATCTCCGTCGACCGCGAGCTCGTCCTGAACTACCAGGAGGCCAAGGACGGCCAGATCCTGCACGAGGGGATCAACGAGGCAGGCTCCGTGGCTTCGTTCATCGCCGCGGGCTCGTCGTACTCGACGCACGGCGAGCCGATGATCCCCGTCTACATCTTCTACTCGATGTTCGGCTTCCAGCGCACCGGCGACGCCTTCTGGCAGGCCATGGACCAGATGGTGCGCGGCTTCGTGCTCGGCGCGACCGCCGGTCGCACCACGCTCAACGGAGAGGGCCTGCAGCACGAGGACGGGCACTCGCTGCTGCTGGCCTCGACCAATCCCGCAGTGATGGCCTACGACCCCGCCTACGGCTACGAGATCGGTCACATCGTCGCCGACGGGCTGCGCCGCATGTACGGCGATGCGCAGGAGGACGTCTTCTACTACCTCACGGTCTACAACGAGCCCTATCCCCAGCCGGCCGAGCCCGAGGGCGTCGATGTCGAGGGCATCATCGCGGGGATGCACCTGGTGTCCGAAGGATCCGGCGACGGACCACGCCCGCAGATCCTGGCGTCCGGCGTCGCCGTCAACTGGGCGCTCGAGGCCCAGCGCCTTCTGCGCGAGGACTACAGCGTCGAGAGCGACGTGTGGTCGGTGACGTCGTGGAACCAACTGCGCCGAGAGGCCCTGGATGTCGAGCGCGACAACTTCCTGCATCCGCTTGAGGAGCAGCGCACTCCCTACGTCACGCGGCGGCTCGCCGGCCGCGGCGATCTCGTCGTCGGGGTCTCCGACTGGATGCAGTCGGTCCAGGACCAGATACGCACGTGGGTGCCCGGTGAGTACCGCACGCTCGGCACCGACGGCTGGGGCATGTCGGATACCCGCGGTGCGCTGCGCCGGCACTTCCTGGTCGACGCGGAGTCCATCGTGGTGCGCACTCTCACCGGCCTGGCCGACCAGGGGCTCGTGGATCGGGCGGATCTGGCGAAGGCCATCGACCGCTACCGGCTGACCGATCCCTCGGCGGCGGACGCAGGCAATACCGAGGGGTCGGGATAATGCCGGCATGAGCAAGACCGACCCTCGACGCTTCCTGCGCTACCTCGAGGCCGAGCGCAAGGCCTCGATGCTCTACCGCTCGCTCGCCGAGGCCAGCGACGGCGAACGCCGCGAGGCGCTGCTCGAGCTCGCGGACATCGAGGATGAGCACGCCGCTCACTGGGTCGGCAAGCTCGAGGAGTACGGCGTACCCATCCCGGCCGCACCGACCGAGCTCGACCCCGAGGACGCGGCGATGGTCGCGCGCGCCCGCGCGGCCGGCATGGACGATGTGCTCGCCCATCTCGAGGAGGCCGAGGGCGCCGACGCCGGCATGTACGACGACGAGCCCGAGGCGCCCGACAGCATGTCGGCCGACGAGCGCGAGCATGCCGAGACCTTCCGGCGACTGCGCGAGCACGCCCCCGCGACGGCCGCGGTCGAACGGGGCGTCATCAGCGCCGACGGATCGGTCGACTTCGGCGAGAACTGGCACCGGGTCGACACCTCCGGGGCCGTGCGCGCCGCGATCTTCGGCATCAGCGACGGCCTGGTCTCCAACACAGCCCTCGTGATGGGCTTCGCAGGCACGGGCACCGACAACGGCGTGGTCCTCTTCGCCGGCGTCGCCGGCCTCCTTGCCGGCGCCTTCTCCATGGCGGCAGGTGAATACGTGAGCGTCGCCAGCCAGCGGGACCTCTTCGAGCGCGAGATCGAGATGGAAGCGCGAGAGCTGGAGGAAAAGCCCGAGGAAGAGCGCAAGGAACTTGAGCTCATCTACCGCGCCAAGGGGATGGACCGCGCGACAGCCAAGGCGGCGGCCGACAAGATCTTCGCTGACCCCAAGGCAGCGCTCGACACCCTCGCCCGCGAGGAACTCGGCCTCAACCCCGACGAACTCGGCAATCCCTACAAGGTCGCGCTCTCCAGCTTCGTCGCCTTCGCGATCGGCGCCTTCGTGGTCGTCCTGCCCTA
>JALQSY010000237.1 GCA_023264215.1 Candidatus Nanopelagicales bacterium | reverse complement strand
CCCAGGAGTAACTTCCATCGCCCAATCGGCGCCGAAACACGTGGGACTCGTCTAGGTTGACTACCGTAGGTCGCGATCACCTTCAAAGGTGCAATCAGACAACAAGCCAGAGCGAGGGAGATGGGATCCACGATGTCAGCGAAGAGAGCGAGACTCGGCACCCTCGCGGCTGCTGCCAGCGCGGTTGTCTTTGCCACGGCCGCGATGCCCGCGGCGGCGGGCCTGAGCGACCCGAACCCCATCGTCCCCCAAGTCCCGTGCTACCCGGACTGCCAGGGGGCTGACCTTCGCGGCAGGAATGCAGAATACGCGCAGATGCCCGATGGCAATTTCAACGAGGCGAACTTGCGCGCCGTCGACTGGCTCAGAGCTAACTTGTCCGGGTCCACTTTCGTGAACACGAACATGTACAAGGCAGGTCTGTACGGTGTGGATTTGACGAATGCTGACCTTTCGGGGGCGGATGCATCCAAGGTCTCCTTCGCGAAGGCAAACCTGACGAGCGCTGACCTTTCGGGGGCAGACGCATCCAAGGCGAACCTGAAGAATGCAAACCTAACGGGCGCGAACCTCACCGGGGTGGATCTCTCGAAGGCGAACCTCAAGGGCGCGAACCTGACGAATGCTGACCTTTCCGGGGCGAACTTCTACAAGGCGAACTTCAAGGACGCGAATCTCACGGGTGCGGACATCACTGGAGCCGACTTCCGTCGCGCGAAGTTCAAGAACACCATCTGCCCGAACGGCACGAAGACGAACAAGGGCTGCTGAGTCAGTTCGAGCACGACCCAGGGTCCGGGAGTCACTAGCGAGCGGCGCCCATTTCCGATGCGCTCGAGCGCGACACTGGATCAGCGCGCGGCGCGCGCGGGTGACGAAACGTTACGCGGAGTGTGTGGCTGTCTGATCTCGCGGAATTTCTGAGAGGACACCGTCTCACCCCTGCGCCAGACGCCGCAGCGCATCGCCGCTGACCCTCTGCACCGTCCACTCGTCCATCGGCTCGGCGCCGATCGAACGGTAGAAGTCGAGGGCCGGGGTGTTCCAGTCGAGGACCCACCACTCGAACCGGCCATAGCCGCGCTCCACGGCAATACGCGCCAGGGTCTGCAGCATCGCCTTGCCATAGCCATGGCCGCGATGGGAGGGGCGTACGTAGAGGTCCTCGAGATAGACCCCATGACGCCCTAGCCAGGTGGAGAAGTTGCGGAACCACAGCGCGAAGCCGACGCTCTCCCCGGTGCTGTCGTCCTCGGCGATGAGTGCGAACACGGCGGGTTCGTCACCGAAGAGGGCCTCGCGCAGCAGTCCCGGAGTCGCCACCACCTCGTGGCTTGCGCGCTCGTAGTCGGCTAGTTCATGGATCATCGCGAGAATGTCGGGCACGTCATCGGCGTTCGCCTCACGAATGGTCATGACCACATTGTGACTGACGACGGCGCGATGCTTGAGGTTGGCTTGCAATGCATCCAACAACGTCAGTTGCCTGCGTGTCGCCGCAGGCTATGCCGTGGCGCAGGGGGGCCAGTGCGGTCAGCACGCAGTACTGGCCTACATCGTCCATGCTCACCCGACCGAGCAGGAATTTGGTTACGTCCAGCGTCAGGCAGGACGAGTGATGCGGTACGGCGACGGGCGTGGTTGCAGTGCTAGTGCTAGGCATCTGGGTCGCGATCTGGTCCACGAATCCTCCACGGTGACGAAGTTGTCGTCAGTCGCAGGTATCCGCCACTGACGTTCTACGTCCATGTTGGAACAACGTGACTTGTCCGTGAAGTACTCGCGCAGCTAATGACTTTCCATGACCATCCACTCCGATCGCTGGACGGTCATGTCAGGTCATTGGCTCATGTGTAGACGTGTCGCCACGCGGATGCCGCTGCGAAGTGCGCCTTCCATGAGACCGGACCACTCGCCAGCCGTGTGCTCACCGGCGATGTAGATACGGCCATGCGGGCATGACATGAGTTGCTCATCGTCTTCACGGGACTGGGCTCCCAGCCCGGAGTAAGCGAATGTCGACCAGGGGTCGTCGTCCCACGTGGTCATGACCGCTTGGTCGGTCAGGAGGTCAAGATCACGTCTCAGCAAGCGGACCGAGTCGATCCACGTATTCGGGCCTGAGGTCAGGTCGAGACCGGCGAGGGCACCGGGTGATCCCGCGAAGCAATGCAACACCCGCTGGACCTCGCCGCTGCCGTCCGTAGCCGTCCAGCACCAGTAGCGCCGGCTCGCATTCAGGACGGCGCTTGGCGCCGGCCGACGGCCCAGGGGGACGTGGAGTTTGGCGGCGTGACCGCGGACCATGCGGGCCATGGCCTCGCGCTGGGCGATCGGCAGCGCGGGTTCAAGTGGCAGGCTCTCGAGCAGTGGAAGCGGGATGGTGATGACGACCGCATCCGCGGAGATCGTCCCCGATGCGGTGAGGACCTCGGCGTCGCCGCCGAGGTCCCTGACACCGATCGCCGGAGTGTTGAGTCGAATGCGGTCGATCATCTCGGCAGCGAGCGCGAGCGCGATGGACTGATTGCCACCCGCCATGCGCGCGGTGGGCCTTGGCTGTGTCGATGCGACTGAGTCGAGGAGTACGTGCGCGGAGAGTTCGTGGTCGTCGACGGCCCAACTGATGGCCGCCCGAGCCTTCAGCACCTCGGCGGATGCGAGTGTGACGCCCGCCCGGCCGTCGAGGAAGTCCGGCAGCGTGATGCTGGACGGCACCGACTTGGCCGCCGCGCGCAGTCGCTGCGCCGTGTTAGCCACCTCGGCTGCCGTCACGGGCTGGCTCGTCCCGCGCGGCTCTCGCACGTAGTAGGACATGCCGGAGTCGGCGACCTCCAGTCCGAAGCGCCCCGCGTAGCCACGAAGCGTGTCGTAT
>JALQSY010000236.1 GCA_023264215.1 Candidatus Nanopelagicales bacterium | reverse complement strand
CCGGTGGGCCAGCCGTTCCACAGCACGCGACCGGCGTGCGCGACAAGGCGTGGCATGAGCTCGCCGACGATCTGCTCATCGGCATTGCCGTGGATACCCGCCGCAAGCAGGCCTGGGAGGGCATCGGCGAGCGCGAGCATCTGCTTGGGGTCGTCGTACTCGACCAGCAGTGACGTCGGCCCGAAGCACTCCTCGAGCAGCGTGTGGTCGGCGATGACCGCATCGACGTGAACGGCGATGAGTGTCGGGCGCACGGTGTCGGTGGCCCCGTCCCAGCCGCCAACCGCGAGGACCTCGACCTGGGAGGAGTCGACGCGATCACCGAGCACGCTGAGGTAGGTGTCGCGGATCGCGGGCGTGAGCATGCCCTGGCCAGCCACACCCTCGGTCGCCGCAAGAGCCGCCGCTCGGATCGCCTCGTCACGCGGTGCGACCAGCAGCCCGGGCTTGGTGCAGAACTGTCCGGCGCCGAGGGTGAAGGACCCGACCCAGCCCTCCGCGATCGTGGCACCGCGCTCGGCGGCGGCGTCCGGCGTAACGAAGATCGGATTGATGCTGCCGAGTTCCCCGAAGAACGGAATCGGGCGCGGACGATCGGCGGCGAGCTTGGCGAGCGCGAGACCTCCGCGCGGGCTGCCGGTGAACGCGACGGCCTCGATGCGATCATCGTTCACCAGGTCGATGCCGTCCTGGAGCTCATGCGACACCATCGTGAGTACGCCGCGGGGGGCGCCAGCGTCTGCAAGTGCCTGCTGCGCAACCGCCATGATCGCGTCGGACAGACGCGGGTGCCCCGGGTTGGGCTTGACGACGACCGGGCAGCCGGCCGCGAGCGCCGATGCGGTGTCACCGCCGAGAGTGGAGAAGGCGAAGGGGAAGTTCGACGCGGCGAAGACCGCGACCGGGCCGAGCGGCACATTCATTCGCCGCAGGTCCGGACGCGGCGGCGTGACGTCGGGCAGCGCCTTGTCGAGGACGACCCCGAGGAAAGCGCCATCACGCACGACCTGGGCCATGAGGCGCAGCTGCCCGGTCGTGCGGCCGACCTCACCGGTGAGGCGATCGACACCCAGGCGACTCTCCTCGATAGCGATCGGGACGAGGGCGTCGCGTGCAGCATCGACCGCATCGGCAATCGCCTCGAGGAGTGCGGCCCGTGTGGACAGGTCCGTATCGGCGTACCACTGCTCAGCGGACTTCGCGGCCGCGCAGGCCTCGTCGACGCTCATGACTGTGCTCATGCCACTCCTTCTGCGATGCGGGCGCTGACGACAGCGTCCTCCCATGCCATGCCCATGCTCTTGAACACCCTCGATCCGGTCGCGGGCACGTCAACCGAGCGCTTCGCCACTTCGGTGAGATCCGCCGCGATGTCATCGGCCGTCATGAAGCCGGCCGTGATGGCGCACACCACGTCACCGGCCTCGCGCAGGGCCGACTCGCGCTCCTCGACGACGACAAAGGATCGGCCGACAAGTTCGCTGGGCAACTCGCAGCAGGTCGGCGAGTGCGTGCCGACAGCCACCGCGGCCACATCACCGCGAGCATCGGCAGCATCGAAGAGCGCGCTTGTCGCGGTCGTCGCGCAGACGATGATGCGGGCCTCGCGCAGTGCTGCTGTCGCGCCGTCGCTGCCGACGAGGTCGATCACGATGTCGGGGTGCTGCGCGCGGGCGTAGTCGAGCAGGGCCTGAGCCCGCTCCGGTCGGCGAGCCACGATCGTCACGTGGCGGATGGGCCACTCCGCGATGATCGCGTCGATGTGGGCCCGCGCCTGCGGGCCGGCGCCGTACACCACCAGTGTGTGGCAGTCGGGCTTCGCGATCATGCGCAGCGCCACGATGCTCACTGCAGTCGTGCGCATCACGGTCAGGGCGGCAGCGTCCATGATGACCTTGGGCGCCAGGGACACAGGATCGAAGACCACATGGACGCCCTTGATGCGCGGGTCGGGTCGATCCGCGTCGTGATGGATGGTCACGAGTTTGACCGTGGGCGTGCCCGTGACGCGACTGGGCATGAGGAGGAGTTCACCGGGCGGCAGGTCGACGAAGATGCGCGCCGGGTCAGGCTCGCCCGGCAGGCCGTCGCGCAGCGCGGCCTCCAATGCATCCGCGCACTGGCCGATCGTGGCGGCGGCATACGTCGCCTGCTCGTCAAGGAATCTCACCGTGCTCACTGCATCACCCTTCCATTGCCTGTCGTGCGAGTGCGCCGAGGGGGACGGGCGCGGCCACCGGCCTCGTCGCCGCACCCACGAGCGAAGCCAGGTCATCGAAGCCGCACAGGCCGTCGACGATCGGACCGCAGACCCTGCCCTGGCACCAGCCCATCCCGGCGCGCGTGATGAGTTTGACCGATCGCGCATCGGTCGCGCCGAGGTCCATGGCCCCGCGCACCTGCGCTGCGGTCACCTCCTCGCACCGGCACACGAGGGTGTCGGTGGCGACCTCGTCGCGCCAGCCCTCGCGCACGGGGAAGGTGGCATGCAGTGTCTCGGCGAAGCGGCGCAGGTCGCGCACGCGTCGACGGGCCTGCGTCTCGGCCTTCGCCGAGAGCGCGGGATGCATGCCGCAGTGCTCAGCTGCCGCCGAGCCCGCGAGGAGTCCCTCGTACGCCGCGAGGTCGACCCCGCCGACGCCGGTGGTCTCGCCAGCGGCGAAGAGACCTCGGATGGAGGTCTCCTGGCGATCATCGACAGCGACAGCGATGCCGCCGTCGGCACTGCGCACGAAGCGCGCTGATCCGAGCAGGTCCGTCTGCGCGGTGAAGCCGTAGCCGATGGCGAGGGCATCGACGGTGAACTCACGCTCGGTGCCGGGCAGCGCACGCCAGTCCGCGTCCACCTTTGACACCGTGATGGATTGGAGGCGGTCGGATCCCCGC